>CAZDGY010000454.1:0-5632 GCA_964504685.1 uncultured Kofleriaceae bacterium
TGAAGTTGTGGCTGATCCGCACGCCGAGCTCGATCGAGGTCTCGAGCATCGGATGCTCGGGCGCGTCGTTGATGTAACCGAGCGTCGAGTTGTCCGCGAAGATCCGCGGGCCGAACCAGAAACCGACCAACGGCACTTCGGCCGCGGCCGCGCCCGAGATGCAAACCAAGGCGAGCGCGAGCGGGGCGATCCGAGCCATCGCGCCGAGTATAACGCGTCAGAACGATTCGATGCCGTCTCCGGGCAGGCCGCTGAAGTCGGTCCGAGGCATTAGGCCAAGCCAAGGGTCCGAGGCCGGCGTGTTGAACACCGTCGCGTAGACCCAGCTGTTGAGCGTTTCGAAGTCGATCCGGCCGTGGTGGCTCGCGATGAACTGCGAGATCTGCGGGCGGAGCTGGAGCTGATCGAGCGCGGAGTCGGCGACGAGGTGTTGCTCGAGTCGCGCGATCACGTCGGCGAGCTGTTCCGGCGTGGCGACCAGCTCGGCCGGCACTTCGTCATGGAGCTGCGCGATCAACGCGCGGCTGCGGGCATCGAGCACGGTCGGCGGAGCGGACGCCTTCGTGGCAGCCTGGCGCGCGGCCTGGCGCGGCGTGGCGGATTCGTGGAACGCGGCGACATCGCCGATGTTGTAGAGCCGCTGGCCGACCGCAGCCCAGTACGGCGCGTCGTCGGGTAGCGCGCCGGGATAGAGCCCGATGTGCTTCAAGTCGCGGACCTCGATCATCGCCTTCGACATCGTCGCGCGCTGCGCTCGCGCGATCGCGTCCTCGAGCTCGGCCGCGGTCGACAGGTGGTGGGTCGCGGCGATGTACGGCGCATTCGCGATCGTCGAGAACTGCTTCTGCGTGCGCGCCGCGAGCTGTGTGTGATACGCGGTGATCGCCTGAGCGAGCGCGTCGCCGGTCTTGCCGCGCAGCGAATGCGCGAACGCGAGCGAGCTCTGCAACTCGGTGCGAAACGCCGACGGCGCATACAATCCCGGGAGGACGTCGAGCACGGCGCCGTTCTCGTCGAGGATGTAGTGCGCGCTGTTGCCTGTCGTCGTGCGCACGATCTTGCGACCGTCGCCGAAATCGATCGTGACCTTGGGTACCGGGCGCTCGGTCGTCCACAGCAACACGAAGTCGTTGCGCAACAGCGTCGAGACCTCGGCGTTCGCGTAGAGCGTGGCGCGGAACAGCCGGCTGTTCGCACACGACAGATCTTCGTCGAGCCGGCCGAGCATCCGCAGCTCGAGGATCGGCCGGTGCTCGCGCTGCGCTTCTGCCACGGCGGGAGCGAGCTCGGTGTACCAATACAGCCGCGACACCGTCGCATAGCGCTGGCCGGCCACCTTGTCGACATCGAGCGCGAGCGCATCGCGCCCCGGACCGGGCGGCGTGGCGTCGTACTGCTTCAACAGCGTGCGCAGCCCCGCTGGGCCCTGGCTGCGCAACGCCGCGAGGTCGTCGGGGTGCGACGGTGGAGCGGGATCGGCGGCGCAGGGCAGCGCGACCGCGGCGGCGAGCAACAGGGCAGGGCGAAAACCGTTCGGCATGGTCAAACCCTACGCGCGGAAGCCCGAGGTCGCCGTCAAGCCTTGGTAAGGGCGGCTCTTACGTCGGGCTTACACGCGACGTGGCACAATGGTGTGGCGTGCGGATCTTGGTAGTCGAAGACGAAGCGAGCCTGCGCGAAGGCATCGTCGACCTATTCGTAGGTGATGGCCACGAGGTCACCGCGGTCGGCGACGGCATGGCGGGAGCGGAGGCCGGCTTGCGCGAGGCGTTCGACCTCGTCGTGTTGGACCTGATGCTGCCTCGACTCGATGGCATGGAGGTCTGCCGCCGGTTGCGCGCCGCCCGCCCGGGCACGCCGATCTTGATGCTGACCGCGCGCGGCTCGGAAGACGACAAGGTGCGTGGCCTGATCGAGGGCGCGGACGACTACGTCACGAAGCCGTTCTCCGCTCGCGAGCTGCTCGCGCGGGTGCGCGTGCTCGGCCGGCGCGCGCCGGTCGGCGAATCGCTCGACGAGGTCCAGGTCGATGGCGCGACGATCGATCTCGCGCGGATGATGGTCGTGCGCGGCGGCGAGCACGTCGCGCTGACCCCGCGCGAGGTCGGCATCGTGCGCTGGTTGTATCGCCATCGCGAGCGGGTCGTGACGCGCGCCGAATTGCTCGAACGCGTATTCGGCCAACGCGGCGATCTGCAGACGCGTGCGGTCGACATGGCGATCGCGGTGTTGCGCAAGAAGGTCGAGGCCGATCCCGGTAAGCCGACGGTGATCGTCTCGGTCAAAGGCGCGGGGTACGCATGGCGACTGGCGCGGTAGCCCGGCGCAAGCTGCCGCGGTCGATCTACGCGGCGGTGTTGCTCGCCGCGGCGCTGACCGCATTGCTTACCGCGTGGTTCTTCGCCGGCTGGGCCGGCGTGCGCGCGCGGCAACGAGAGGTCGAAGCTGCGCCGAAGCTCGCCGCCGATCAACGCGCGGCCGATCTCGCGCGCGAGCTGCGCGGCGAGCTCACCGGGTTGATCGCGCGCGAGAGCGAGCGACCATACTTTCACTACCAGAACCTGTTCCACGATCCACGCGCGTCGGCGGGCGATAACGTCACGCCGTCGCCGCTCGCCGCCGAGCCCGACGATCCGCTCGTGCTCGGCTACTTCCAGCTCGACTCGAAGGGCCAAGCGAGCACGCCGACGATCAACGACGCGGTGCCGACGCTATCCGAGTCGACTCACCTCGCCGGCAACCGCGAGTTTCGCGACGAGGTCGCGCGCAATCTCGTCGCGCTCGCGCCGCCGCCGATGCCGGTGTCGGCCAAGCCGCCGGTGCTCGTCGCGTCGGCCGATCCGAAGCCGACGCCGAAGTACGAGTACTACTACGAGGACGATCCGAAGCCCGGCAAGGTCTCGAAGTCCAAAGTCGACGACGACGATGAGGTCAAGGTCGCGGTCAAGCCGGTCGGCAAGAAGACCAAGCAGATCGCGATCGATCAGCAGAGCTATCTGACCAACAACGCCGCGACGAACATCTATCAGCAACAGCAGACCAAGCCGCATCCCCAAGCCTATGCGCAGGCGCAGCAGGCGAACGCGCCGCCGCAGCAGGCACCCCAAATGGACATGCAGCAGCAGGCGATTCAACCGCAGATGAACACGCCGGTCGCGCCGGCACCGACGCCAACGCCAGCGCCGCGACCCCATCGCAGGCTGCGCGTCCGCGCGATCGTGCCGCCGCCTGCGCCGCCGCCACCGCCGCCGGCGCCGGTGCTGATCACGGTGT
Source organism: uncultured Kofleriaceae bacterium (assembly GCA_964504685.1). Taxonomy (GTDB): domain Bacteria; phylum Myxococcota_A; class Polyangia; order Haliangiales; family Haliangiaceae; genus JABFXX01. The sequence goes on from CAZDGY010000454.1 coordinate 3,274, forward strand.
CGTCGCTCGAGTGGCACTCGCAGCCGTTCGCGGGCCATCCCGCGCTCGTCGCGGTACGCTCGGTGCAGACGCCGGATGGCGGTTACGCGCAGGGCTTCGTCGTCGATCGCGCGACCTTGACGAGCTGGCTTGCTGCGCGCGTCGGTGATCAGGTCGCCGAGCTTCACGACAGCGGCGGCAGTGGTGCGACCGAGCTCGCGGCGGGCTGGCAGCTCACGGTCGCGCCGAATCCGCGCGCGCTGCTCGCGGCATCGACCGAGGCGGCGTCGCTCGCAAAAGACTTCGTCGTCAAGTTCATCGCGGTCGGCTGGATCGCGGCGCTCGCCGCGGCGTTCGTCGTGTTGCTCGTCGCGCGCGCGGAGCGACTCGCGCGCGAACGCAGTCAGTTCGCGGCTGCTGCGGCGCACGAGTTGCGCACGCCGCTCGCGGGTTTGCAGCTGTACGGTGACATGCTCGCCGATGGCCTCGGCGATCCGACGAAGCTGCGCGACTACGCGAAGCGGATGAGCGAAGAGGCATCGCGGCTCGGGCGCGTGGTGTCGAACGTGCTCGGGTTCTCGCAGCTCGAGCGCGGCAACCTCAGCATCGACGCGAAGCCCGGCGCGGTCGGCGAGGCGTTGCACGAGCTCGCCGATGGCGCGAAGCCGACGCTCGAGCGCGCAGGTGCCACGTTGCAAGTCGACGTCGCTCGCGAGCTGCGTGCGCGGTTCGATCGCGATGCGCTCGCGCGGATCGTCAGCAACTTGCTCGATAACGCCGAGAAGTACGCACGCGGTGCTACCGATCGATCGATCTCGCTGGTCGCGCGTGAGGCCGACGGCGCGATCGCGATCATCGTGACCGATCGCGGCCCCGGCATCGCCGACAAGACCCGGCTGTTCCGACCGTTCTCGCGCGGCGTCAACAGCGACGGCCCGGCCGGCCTGGGCTTGGGCCTCGCGCTATCCAGATCGCTCGCGCGCGCGATGAACGGCGAGCTCGATCATCGCCCCGCGCCCGGCGGCGGCACCGAGTTCACGCTGCGGCTGCCGCGCGAATAGCGGGTCGTTTCGCGCCAGCCCGTTGCGATTCGCAACTGTTTTCGCGCCGGTACGCCCCGACTCCGCGGGGTTAGCGCGGTACGGGCGTTGCTCTCGTTAGTGCCAATGCGCCGGCTCGCTGTAACGCTGTTGTTCGTTGCCTGCGCTCATCGCCCGAGCATCGGTGTCGGCGATGCGTCGACCGCGGTCGATGCCGGCTCCGCATGGCAGCCGACGCTCGGCGCGCACTGGACTGCAGATGGCAGCGGCGTCGTGTTTCGGGTCGGCTCGGCGCGCGCGACGCGGATCGAGGTCTGGGTGTTCGACGCGCCAACCACCGCCACGCCGGTGCTCCACGTCGCGTTGACCCAAGACTCTCCGACGACGTGGAGCGCGACCGTGCCGGCGGCGCAGTTGCCGGCGACGATCTACTACGGCTATCGCGTGTGGGGCCCGAACTGGGCGTACGACGCCACGTGGACTCCCGGCTCGACCACGGGCTGGCTGAGCGATGTCGATGGCGACGGCAACCGGATGAACCCGAACAAGCTGCTGTTCGACCCGTACGCGGTCGAGCTGTCGCACGATCCGGAGACGCCGGCCCAGCCGAGCGGCTCGGCCTACGCGACCGGTGACTCGCGCGCGATCGACTCCGCGCCGGTCGCGCCCAAAGGCATCGTGCTGCGCGACGCGACGTTCAGTATCGGCGACGTCGGCACGAAGCCGACCCGCGCGTTTCGCGACGACATCATCTACGAGGTCCAGGTCCGCGGCTTCACCGAAGCCGATGCGCAAGCCGGCACCTGCGCCGGGACCTACGCCGGCGCGGCGACGCGCGCGCAATACCTCGCGAGCCTCGGCGTCACCGCGATCGAGCTGATGCCGATCGCCGAGACCGAGAACGATCGCAACGACGTCTCGCCAACCGACGATAACGGCGACAACTACTGGGGCTACTCGACGCTCGCGTACTTCGCGCCCGATCGCCGCTACGCGTGCGACAAATCGCCGGGCGGCCCGACCCGCGAGCTGCGCGCGATGGTCAAGGCGTTTCACGATCTCGGCATCAAGGTGATGGTCGATGTCGTCTACAACCACACCGCCGAGGGCAGCGGTTCGTCGTTGCTTTCGCTGCGCGGGTTCGACAATGCCGGCTACTACCAGCTCGACACCGCCGGCACGGGGTTCACGAACTCGAACGGTGTCGGCGCGGACCTCGCCGGCACCAAGCCGCTGACCCAAGGCCTCGTGCTCGACTCGCTGCGCTACTGGTCGGACGATCTCGGTGTCGATGGCTTTCGCTTCGACCTCGCGCCGGTGTTGGGCAACGCGTGCGGCCC
>CAZDGY010000455.1:0-5629 GCA_964504685.1 uncultured Kofleriaceae bacterium
GATCCGCGCGACGCTGGTCTCGACGTCTTTCGGTGCGCACATCATCAGGTCGGCGACCTCGTCGATCACGACGACGATGTACGGCAGCTTGTGCATCGGCGACTCGACCTTCTCGCGAGCGTCGGCGGCTTCGGGCGAATCGGCCGCGACCGCCTTGCCGAGATCGTTCTCGAGCGCCGCGGCGGCGGCATCGGCGACCGCGCGCAGCTTGTCGGCTTCGAGCTTCGCGAGTTGCTTGCACACCTTCTCGTTGAACGAGCCGATGTCGCGCACGCCCATCTGCGCGAGCATGTCGTATCGCCGCTCCATCTCTTCGACCGCCCAGCGCAGCGCGAGGTTCGCCTTCTTCGGATCGGTGACGACCGGCAGCAGCAAGTGCGGCACGCCTTCGTAGATCGAGAGCTCGAGCATCTTCGGATCGACCATGATCATCCGCACGTCTTCGGGCGAGCAGTGATAGAGGAGGCTCGTGATCATCGCGTTGACCGCGACTGACTTGCCCGAGCCGGTCGTGCCGGCGACGAGCAAGTGAGGCATGCGCGCGAGGTCGACGACGCTCGGCCCACCTTCGATGTCCTTACCGATCGCGAGCGGCAGCTTGCCGCGGCCTTTGCGGAACATTTCGTCGGCGAGGATCTCCTTGAGGAACACCTTTTCGCGCGAGCGATTCGGCACCTCGATGCCGACCGCGGCTTTGCCAGGAATCGGCGCGACGATGCGAACGCGCAGGGCTTCGAGCGCGAGCGCGAGATCGTCGGTGAGGTTGACGATCTTGTTGACGCGAGTGCCTGGCGCGGGCGCGAACTCGTACATCGTGACGACCGGGCCGGGCCGGATCGCGACGACGTCTCCTTTGACGCCGTAGTTCTCGAGCGTCTGGGTCAGCTTCGCCGACAGCTCGAGCATCGCGTTCTTGTCGATCTGGTTGACGCTGGAACCGTCGTAGTTGAGCAACTGGATCGACGGTAGCTGGTACTCGCCCTCGCCGAGCTTGATGAAGGTTTGGCGCTCTTGGTCGGCTTGCTTCTCCTTCGCCGCCATCGTCGCTTTGTCTGCGTTCTTGAACTTCGGCTCGAAGATCACCGGGCCAGCGGTATCGGTCGGCACGGGCGGCGGCAGCGGCGGGGCTTCAGTGCCGGCGGCGAGCCGCTGCTTCTTCTTGCTCGGCACCGCGTCAGCTTCGACTGTCTGTTCATCATTCGCGGCCGGACCGGGCACCACGAGATCGACTTCGGTCTTCTGCGGCTCGCGCTTCTTCTTCTTGGCCGGCGTCAGCTCGATCACCTCGATCGCCGACGGCTGCGTGCGCTCGAAGATCACCGGCTCCGGTCCGGTCTCGTCGGCCGCAGCCTCGAGCACGTCCTCGTCTTCGATCTCGACGTCTTCGTCCTCGTCGTCGTCGCGCGCGTCGCGGTCCGGGAGGATCGCGCGGAACACGTCGCCCCAGAATCGCGCGAACGCGAGCGCGCCGATCTTGATGCCGCGACCGACCGCGCGCATCGCCGCCCACACCGCGTGCAGAACGTCGCGCATCCGCAGCGGTGTCGCGATCACGACCGCGACGACGAGCCCGATGATCGCGAGCAACGCGGTGCCGGCCGTGCTGATCACCGCGCGCAGGATCTCGGCGAGGTGCTCGCCGATCGCTCCGCCCGGGCCGTGACCGGCGACGCGATAGCCCGGCGCGATCAGGTGGATCAACGTCGCGAGCGCGACCACGCCGAGCAGGCTGCCCAGCGCGATCGGAAGCGGCAGCACCGACTCGCGGCCGAGCAGCGTCCGGATCGCCGCCACGAGGCCGAGCGCGATCAACAAGTAGCCGCACATCCCCGCGAGCCCGTAAAATAGGCCGGCGCTCGACCGCCCGAACGGACCCATCACGTGGGCGCCGAGCTGCAGCGAGATCATGGCGATCAGCAGGAACAACCCGGCACCGAGCCCGACCACCCCCAGCACCTCCCGCCTGCGGTCGGATCCTCCGCGAACCGATGTGTCCTGAATCTTTCGGTTTTTCGACATAAGTGTACCGACTCCTGGAGTACTTTATCCTACACCTCATCACATGTGCCCCCAAGTTTTCACCGGGCTCTGGTGAGTCGGCGGTCCGCGTATCGTGGAGATCGTGGCCGTGATCGCGCGCGTGGCGCTGTTGGTGGCGATGGTCGGCTGCGGTCGGTTGCGCTTCGATCCGCTCGGCCAGGTGGTCGATGGCGGCATCGGCGGCGATGCCAAGGGGCCCGATGGATTCGGGTCGCCGCCGTGCTCGAGCTTCGGACCGTGGGGGATGCCGGAGCTGGTCAACGAGCTGAACACGACGAACGACGATTGGGGCTCGCAGATCACCGCGGACGGGCTCGCGCTCTACTACCAGAGCGACAACGAGTTGACCGCGGACCATCGGCTGTACGTCGCGCGACGACCCGATCGGTTCTCGCTGTTCGCGAACCCGACGCGCATTCCGGAGCTCGAAGCGGCGGCGATGACCGATCTCACGGTCACCGCGGACGAGCTCGAGCTCTACGGTGACGTCGACGACGGCGCCGGGCAATGCATCCACGAGTCGACGCGCGCGGCGATCACCGACCCGTGGTCGACCCCGACCGCGGTCGGCGCGTTCTGCGGGGCGACGAAGGACGTCTGCGGCTTCGTCAGCGGCGATGGGCTCGTGATCTACGTCGAGGCGGTGAACCGGATCGCGGCGATCTCTCGGGCGGATCGCCAGACAGCGTGGAGCATGCCGGTCGTTCTCCCGAACCTGAACAGCGGCGTTGCCTGTCCGACGATGCGCGGCGATGCGCTCGAAATGTTCTTCGATTCCGGTTTTCCATTCGATGTCTGGTCCGACAGTCGCGCCGTCGCCTCCGCCGACTTCTCGGGCCCGGGCGCGGCCGTCACCGCGACCGTTTCTGCAAGCAACGACGAGGACAGCTCGGTCACAGCGGACGGCTACGAGCTGTTCTTCTCGTCGGATCGCACCGGCGGACCCGGCGGCTTCGACATCTTTCACGTGACGCGCAGCTGCGCGGACTAAAGCGAGCCGAGGACCTCGTCAGAGGTCTCGCGAGTGCCGCTTGTGCTCACGTTCCGGGCGGTTGGCCGAGCGTTCCTTCGAGCAGCGTCGATTTCATCGAGTCGATGTAACTTTCGAGCTCCGAGCCCGAGGCGTAGTTGCCCACGCCGCCGACCTCGACGCTGACCTTGCCTTGCGGTGTGATCTTGATGATCGCGCGCGTGCCGACGAGCGCGTCCTCGGGTGCGTTGTTCCGCATCTTCGCGCTGATGTAGCCGGCATCTTGATTGAGGACTTGCGGTTCGTAGCCCTGCTGCATCAGAACCTCGATCGCGCGGTTCCATGCGGCGACGCGTTCGCTCGGATCGATCTGGCCGACGCGAGCGGGCAAATCGTCGGGCCGCAACGAGTACGTCTGGGTGACCGCACACGCCGCGACGCAGGACACCAGGGCCGCTACGGTGAGGAGTCTCATGGCTCGACGATGCCGATCGATTCGCGCAGCAGCGTTGCGCACAGGTTGCGACATGTGAACGCGTCGCCGAGTTACACGAGCGCGACAAGCTCGTCGGCCCACGCGATCGCTTCGAGCCATGCAGCCTGCACCTCTGCGGGCGGCACACCGGAAGCGGCGAGCTCCGCAAAGTCGCAGCGCTCTTGCGCCCGTGCCGCCGCGACGATGCGCGCCGGGAGCTCGTTGCCGCCTCCCAGCGCGGCGATGATCGTCGGGGTCAGCGGCAGCTGGCGCAGCACCTCGTCGAGCGGCTGATCGAGGATCGCGTCGAGCAGCGACAGCAAGCCGGCGGTAAACAGCTCGTCGGGCGAGGCCCCGGTGCGCGCCGCGATGCGCTCGCACAGCTTCGCGCGCACGAGCGCGAGTCGGATGAGCTCGCGCGGCTTGTCATCGAAGCCCGACACCATCACGAGCACGACGAGCGCGGCGACTTGCTGCGTACCGATTCTCTGGATCGCTTGGCCGAGCGTGCCGATCGGCGCGCCGCGCGACATTGCCGCCGAGCCGGCGAGCTTGATCAGCCGCAACGGCAGGTCCATATCACTCGCGAGCAAGCTCTCGAGCTCGCGCAGGTTCGTATCCGGATCGTAGAGCTTGGCGAGGAGCCGGACGAGGCTCGCGCGGTTGTGCGGCAACCGGCGCGCGCGATCGATCTTCGGCATCTCGAGGAAATGGCCTTGATAGAATTCGAAATCGAACGTGCGCAGGAACGTCATCTCGTCTTGGGTCGAGACCTTTTCGGCGAGCAGCGGGATGCCGTACGGGCGCAGCGCGTGGACCGCAGCGGCGATGCGTTCGCGATTGCCGTCGAGCACGTCGAGCTTGATGACGTCGGCGAGCTCGACCATCGGCTTCGTTTTTTCGTCGAGCTCGAAGTCGTCCAGCGCGATCTGAAAGCCACGCGTGCGAAACGTCTTCAACGCGGCAAGCAGCTCCGGCGTCACCGGCACGGTCTCGAGCACTTCGAGCACGACGCGCCCCGGCTCGAGAGGCATCGGGTGACGGCCGAGCAGGAAATCCTCGGTCAAGTTGACGAACACCGGCTTGTCGCCGATCAACGCATCGAGATCGAGCTCGACGAATGCGCTCAACATCGTAGCGGCGCTCGCTTGGTTCGCATCGCTGAACCGCGCGCGGTTCTCGAAGCTGTCGCGATACAGCAGCTCGTACGCATGCACCGTGAGGTCGCTCGCGAAGATCGCTTGTCGACCGAGATATGCGAACAGCTCGCTCACGAGCGAGCACCGTAGCACGGGGCGTCATGGCTTCTTAACGACGAGCGAGCCGTGGTTTGCCGGCTCTGCAGACAACACCGCTGCGCGCATCGCGGTCTTGGCTCACATGAAGACCTTAACATTCGCATTAGTTTCACTCGCGGCTTGCACCGAGTCGCCTCCGACGGTCGTCGCGACCGGCAACGCCAACGACTCCCGCTTCACCGCGGTGTTGTCGTATCTGCAGCAGCAGATGATGGACTACGACATTCCCGGCGCTTCGATCGCGATCGTCGATCACGGGCAACTGTATGCGGCGGCCGGAGTCGGAACGAAGCGCGAGGGCGAGACCGACCAAGTCGAACCTTCAACGCTGTTCCGCGTCGCTTCGTTGTCGAAGCTCGTCACTGCATCGACCGCGATGAGCTTGGTCGAGTCCGGCGAGCTGGCGCTCGATCATCCTGTCACCGACTACGCACCACTCGGTCTCGCACCGGGATTCGATCCGAGCTCGATCACGGTCGCCGATCTGCTCGATCACACCTCGGGCATTCCCGATCTGTCGGCCTCGACCGACTGCTCGGCGGATCGCGCGACTTGGTTCGCACAAAACGCGAGCGAACCGTTGTGGACATCGCCGGGCGAGATCTGGAACTACTCGAATCGCGGTTACGGCGTCGCAGGTTGGGCGATCGAAGGCGCCGCTAAGCAGACGTACGAAGACGTCGCCGCGGCTCGGGTGTTCGGCCCGGCTGGAATGACGACCGCGACGTTCGATGTCAACGCGGCCACCGAGGGCGATCACGCGGTCGGTCACGTCCACGACGACGGCGGCACGACGTTCTACGAGCCCGATGCGTACACGTGCGCTGCGACGCGGCCGGCGGGGGG
>CAZDGY010000456.1:0-5600 GCA_964504685.1 uncultured Kofleriaceae bacterium
GTGGTCTGGCCTTCGACGAGACAGGCGACCTTGACCCTGCGAGTACGCGTCCCCGGAATGTAGCTCTTGATGTCGGCGACGGCAGCGCGATCGATCGCGTCGTGATGGTAGCGGCGATCGGCAGAGCGTTGCAAGCCGAAGCTTTCGATCATCGCGGTTTCCTCTCCGTCCTCTGGCCCGGTGGCCGACATCCGTACCACGCTCGACAGGTCATAGTACGGCACGAGTTTGCTGCACTCGTCGTGACGTAGCCCACGCGACGCTGGAATCACGAGGTTACCGAACTGCAGCTCGACCCGGCCGGCGTGCGGCGCCCAGCTCGAGCGCTGCGCGCCTTCGTTCGAGTCCGCGGTCCATGCCACGTTCGCTTTCGCGTTGACCACCCAGCCGGCCCAGTACAACGGCACGAGCGAGTCGAACACCGCGTGATCGCGCAGTTCGCGCGGCGCGAAGTAGCCGCGGCCACCGAGCCACGAGCGCAACGCTGCGGTCGCGGCGTCGCGAGCGACCGTGAAGCCGATGCGGACCTGCGCGACCTCGACCGGATCGACCGGCTGCTCGACTTTCATCACCGTGCCGCAGAACCCGCACTTCGGTGCCTGCGCTTCGGCCGAGAACGCGATCGCTGCGCCGCAATCCGGGCAGCGCAGCACGCTCGCCCGCTCGGTCGCCGCGGGATGCGAGCTCGCCGGCACCGCGAGCGCGCAGATCGAGCAGCGCAGATCGCCGTCTTCGAGCGCGGCCTGACACCTCGTGCATGTTGCGGTCATCACTTCGCCGCCAGCACTAACAAGTAGAGGGCCACGGCGATCGCGACTCCGAACGCGATCGCGAGCGCTATCTTCCACCATGCGAGCGGGACGTCGCCGTGGATCTTGCCGGTCTGGCCGTTGATCGCGACGCGCAGCGCGGGCTTGTCGGCGCGATAACGCAGCGCGAACATCCACACCGGAACGTAGATCGGATCGAGCGTCTCCCACGTCACCGTCGTCTGCATCACGAGATCGCGGTGGCTGTCGCCCGGCATGAAGTCGTGCAGCTGCTTGCCGATCAGCGTCGAGGTCTCGCCGCGGGCGAGCTGCTCGCAATCCGCGGCCGAGCGCGAAAACTCTTCGGCGATCCAACCGGCGACGAGCGCGGGCGAGTAGCGCCGGGTCTGGCGCAGATCGAAGGGCTCGAGTTGCTCGAGCTCGTCGTTCGATAGCCCGGTCGATGCGCTGACCACGACGTCGGTGACGTAGCCGACGTGCTCGCCGGCGAGCGGCCGATGTTCGGTACGGGTTACCGATCGCGTCTGAGACTTGCCGTCCGAGTCGGTGTAGGTCTCGGTCTCGGTGTAGTCCTCGCCGATCGTCGCGGTGTAGTGCGTCGTCGCGACCGCGCTATAGGCGTACGCCGGGACGTAGACGCCGCGCAGGTTCTCGACTCGCGCGTGGCGGAGCGCCGAGTCGGCGAACAGGGTGCGGCTGCCGAGCCAGCGATCGAGCGCGCGCTGCGCGAAGCTCGCGTTGCCGGTGAACGTGACGACGAACGCCGCGGTCGGCCGATCCTCCGCGCCCGGTCGCTCGACGACGTTCGGGCTCGCGCAGTACGGACACGTTGCGGTCCGCACGCCATCGACGCTGAGCTCGGCGCCGCATTGGCCACACGCGATGGTCGTCATTTGCGTTGCGGGGCCACGGACGACTGGTCCCAGTGCGGATCGAGCCAGGTGATCGGTGCATAGCCCGCGACGAGCAGCACGATCATCAGCATCGCGAACCACGCGACCGGGCCGAACATCACGCCGATCAACAGGTGCATCGCCACCCCGTACGCGAACGCATAGGGCCGCGTCCATTTCAGCCCGAACCACAGCGGTGCGCCGATCTCGAACGCGAGCGTCGTCGCCTGCATCACCGGCCACGCCCACGTCGGGAAGTGGTTCGCGAACTCCCAGCTCACCCACGTCTGATACGAGTCGTGGAGCTGCGTCCACAGCACGTACGGGGTCTTCAGCCAATCGGCCTTCGCTTTGAGATAACCGGACGCGAAATAGAAGATCGGCAGCATCAGCTGGAAGAACCGCACGCTGCCGCCCGACACGAACCGCGGCGCGACGTACTTGGGATTTCGTCGTCGCTTGCGCCACGCATCGACCGACCACCGCGCGCCCGCCGGCGAAGCGCAGATCGCGATCGCGATGATCGGCGCGAGCTTGCTCACCGTGAACGTGGCGAGTCGATCGGCGAGCGCGACGTAGGCGAGCGTCAGCGCGAAGATGCCGCTCGACCAGCGGGTGAACGCGCCCGCGATCGTCATCAGCCCGGCGATCACGAGCACGGTACAGACGACGTACGCCTGCCATGGCTCGAGCGGCGCCCACGACACCGGTTGCCGGTAATCGCCGGGCATCGGCGGCGGGTGGAAGCCCGCGGTCGACAGCCAGTCCGCAGCGTGCGCGATGCGGGTCGACAGAAAGCCCAGGATCGCGAGCGGCGCGCCGATCCGCACGACCTCGAGCCGCACGATCGGCTGCGGCGCGAACGTGCGCGTCAGCTGGTCATCGAGAAACTCGGCCGCGGTCGCCACTACTTCGCTCCCCCCGTGGGGCAGTGCTTCGCGAGCCGATCGTCATCGGTCGTGAACAACACCTTGTGATCGGCGTCGGGCGCCGGATCGAGTGGGCTATAGACGTAGCGCTCGGCGCCCATCCCCGGCGCCGGCACGGCCCGACGCACGACCGAGACGCGGATGCCGCCGATCGGGCCCTGCACGCCGTCGTCGAGCCCGTCCTTGGCGTGATGCTCGCGCACGAACCGATCGAGCGCATTCATCACGTAGTTGCTGAGCGCTTGGTCGGCGTAGAAGTAACCGAGCCGCTGGAACCGCGACTCCTTGTCGTCGGCTTCGAGTGGAAAGTAAGCGCGCGGATCGAGCAACTGCCAGTCATGCGCTTCGCACGACCAGGCCTCGAGTCGATATTCGAGCGTGCGCTCGATCGCGCTCGGGAACAGCCTCGTCGCTTCGGTGAAGAACGTGAACATCCGCAGCCCGGGCCGCTGCGCCGGATGCGAGATCAGCGCGGCATAGTAAAGAACGGCAAACGCGGCGAGCACGAACCGCAACCAGCGCGGGCCCGGTCCGCGAGCGATCTCGGCCTCCCTGATCACGCTGAACAAGTAACACAGGACCTCCTACACGCGAGATCCGCAGTGGTGTGAACGGGCGCGCTGCGAGTTCCGCAGGCCGGTCGGCTTTCGATCTCGTTAACCCGGAACGAAGTCCGCGACTCCGCTGTCTGCGCGCGCCCGGCACGCCGGCTGCTTTAGCAACCGAGTGGAGGTTACGACTATGCGCAATCTTATGGTTCTTGGAGCGGTCTCTCTCGGCCTGTTTAGTGGCTCTAGCGCGTTCGCGGACTCACGCCACGAGCGCGGCGGCGGCGAAGCTAGGCGCGGCTCCGAGCATCGCGAGGTCCGCGGCGAGCGGCGCGAGATTCGCGGCGAGCGGCGCGGGGTCGAGCAGTTTCGCGATCGCCGGTTCGAGCGTCCGGTGGTCCGCGGCTGGGGCGGCGAATACCGGCTCGAAGGCCGCGCGTGGCGGTGGAACCACGGCCGCCGCTAGTTAGCGGCCGCAGCTGCGGACGGCAACGACCAAGGGCTCGCCGGCGGCTGGGCATGCGCGCGGTTCGCACTTGCGGCACACCCCGAACATGCTGCAGCCGTCGTCGATTTCATGGGTCGTGCAGTCGATCGTGACCGGCCCTGACTCGAGCCGCCAATGATGGCGGAAGCCCTGAACGCCGACGAGCGCTACCACCACCGCGAGGGGGACTAGCCAAAGCCGGCGGCGCTTGCTCATCCTCCCATTGAGCCACGCCGCCGGCTCGGCGCCCGCACTTCTTCGTCGCGAGCTGTCCGCAACTGGCGACAAGAGCGTCGCATCGCTTTCGCAACCGGCGACGGTCGTGATACGCGACCTCGATGAGGCCGCGCCACGCGCTGATCCTCGCCCTCGCGGCGAGCGCGACGCGCACAGCGCACGCCGATCCGTTCGCGGTGTTCGGCCTGACGTCGCGCCGGGCTGCGCAGGCCAACGCCGGGGCGGCCTCGGTCGATGACGCTTCCGCGCTGTACTACGACCCCGCGGGCCTCGTCGGCGGCCCCGCCGAGGTCGAGCTCGGCGCGATCGGCGGGTTCTCGCACCTCGCGGTTGGTGACACCACGTCGTCGTCGCTATCGGATCCGTACGGCTTCCAGCTCGCGGTGCGCGCGCCGGTGCCGCTGCGCGGTGCGCTGCACGGCCGGATCGCGGTCGGCATCGCGCTCCACATGTTGCCGGTCGACATCACGCGCGTCACCGCGCCGGCGCCCGATCGCGCGTTTTATCCGATGTACGGCGACAGCACGTCGCGCCTCGTCGTGATGCCCGGCGCCGCCGTGAAGTTGGGCCACGGCATCTCGGCCGGCGTCGCGATCAACGTGCTCGCCGGACTATCCGGCACGATCTATGCGGCCGAAGGCGCGACGCGTGCGATCGACTCACGGGTCGACGAGCGCGCGCAGACGATCGCTCGGTTCAACGCGGGCGTCGCGTGGCAGCTGCGACCCGACCTACGCGTCGCGGCGGTGTATCGCGAGAAGTTCGAGGTGCCGTTCGAGACCGCGGCGACGACGCTCGTCGCCGGTGAGCCGATCGATATCGATCTACGCGCGGTCGGTCAGTTCACGCCAGACGAGCTCGTGCTCGGCGGCGCGTGGTCGCCCGATCCGCTGACCCTGTCGCTCGATGTCGAGTACGCGCGCTGGTCGTCGTATCCGGGGCCGTATGTCCACGTCGACAGCACGCTGCCGCTCATCGGTGCGGTTCCTGGACAGACGCCGTCGGTGCCGTTCAAAGACACGCTCGCGATCCGGCTCGGCGCGGAGAGCAAGCTGCCGCGCGGCCATTGCGGGTTCATCTGGCGCGGCGGCGTCGCGTTCGAGACCTCGCCGGTCCCGGCGGTTCAGACCGGAATCACGAACTTGCTCGACGGTCCGAAGGAGACGATCGCGGGCGGCGTCGGTTACTCGTGGCCTCACGTCGGCAAGGGCGTCCGGCTCGACGCGCACCTCATGCTGCAGATCGTCGACTCGCGCACGATCACGAAGCAGATCTGGGATGGCACCGGTACCTACGATCCGTTCACGAGCCTGCGCGACGAAGACATCAATACGCCGGGCACCCAGATCTCCAACCCGGGTTATCCGTCGATCAAATCGGGCGGCGAGGTCGTGTCGGGCGGCGTGACGTTGGAGGTCGGGCTGTGAGAGCGGCCTCGAAGATAGCGCTCGGGCTCGGACTCGGCCTCGGGCTCGGGGTTAGCGCCCACGCCGATCCGCTCGACGAGCTCGGGTTCGGCGCTGCCGAGACCGGCCTCGCCTCCTCGGATGCCGCGAGCGCCGCCGGGGTTGCGGCCGCTCATGGCAATCCGGCCGGTCTCGCCCGCGCGGCCCAGCCAGAAGTAATGATCGGCTACCAGTTATCGCACGACCACCACCCCAACGATGGGCACGACACCCGGGTCACCGACAGCCACGGCACGCCCCGCGAATTAATCGGCATCGCCGAGCAGCCGC
>CAZDGY010000457.1:0-5598 GCA_964504685.1 uncultured Kofleriaceae bacterium
CATCTGCTCGCTGGTCTGTGATCCCGACGCGATGGCCGCCGCGCTCGCCGCCGAGGGGGAACCCAGCGGGCAGTGCATCGAGCTCCGCTGCGCATTGACCGCGACGGACGCGGTCGACGTCGGCGTGTGCTTGTAGCCCGCTGAAATCGCGGGCCAAAAACAAATTGCATCGCGTTTGTCGATCTGGCTGCGCGCCGATCGTCGGTCGGTTACACCAACCGAACCAAGAGGAGCACACGATGAAGTTCATGATGATCGTCAAGGCCACGAAGCAATCGGAAGCGGGCGAGATGCCGAGCAACGACACGCTCGTTGCGATGGGCAAGTACAACGAGGAGCTGCAGAAGGCGGGCGTGCTACTCGACCTCACCGGCCTTCATCCGAGCAGTCGCGGCGCGCGCGTTCGGTTCGAAGGCAAGCAGCGCACGGTGGTCGATGGCCCGTTCGCCGAAGCCAAGGAGCTGATCTCCGGCTACTGGTTGATCCAGACCAAGTCGCTCGCGGAAGCGATCGAATGGGCCAAGCGCGTGCCGTTCGGCACCGAGATCGCGCAACAGCCGGTCGCCGAAGTGGAGATTCGCCAGCTGTTCGACGTCGAAGACTTCGCGCCGGGCGAGGGCGTCGACCGCGCCAAGGCGCTCGGCGACAAGCTCGGCAAGACCTGAGAGTAATATCGCGGCGGGTTGTCCGCCGAGCCACACCGCGCGATCGAAGCTGTGTTTCGCATCGAGTTCCCGCGACTCGTCGCGAGGCTCGCGCGGATCGTGCGCGATGTCGGGCGGGCAGAAGAGCTTGCCGCCGATGCGCTCGTCGTCGCGCTCGAGCGCTGGCCGAGCGATGGCGTACCGGACAACCCGGGTGCGTGGTTGATGACCACGGCGAAGCGCCGTGCGATCGACACGACCCGACGCGACCGGATCGCCGAAGCCAAGCACGCGCAGCTCGGGCACGAGCCGAGCGCACCGCCGGTCGACGTAGTCGACGTGCTCGACGACGACATCGGCGACGACATGCTGCGGCTCGTGTTCACCGCATGCCACCCGGTGCTATCGACCGAGGCACGCGTCGCGCTGACGCTGCGTCTCGTCGGCGGGCTCACCACCGCAGAGATCGCGCGAGCGTTTCTCGTGTCCGAGCCGAACATCGCGCAACGCATCGTGCGGGCCAAGCGCACGCTCGCCGACGCCCACGTGCCGTTCGAGGTGCCGAGCGCAGCGGATCGCGCGGAGCGGCTCGACTCGGTGCTCGAGGTCATCTATCTCGTGTTCAACGAGGGCCATGTCGCGACCGCCGGCGCGAGCTGGACCCGGCCGGAGCTGTGCGACGACGCGCTGCGGATCGCGCGCGTGCTCGTCGGGCTCGTGCCGGACGAGCCGGAAGCGCACGGCCTGGCCGCGCTGCTCGAGCTGTCGGCGTCGCGGCTGCCGGCGCGGGTCGGCGCCGACGGTGCGTCGGTCTTGCTCGCCGATCAGGATCGCGCGCGCTGGGATCGCCTGCTGATTCACCGCGGTCTCGCCGCGCTCGAGCGCGCCGAGCAGCTGACCTCACGTCCGGGGCCTTATCAACTGCAAGCCGCGATCGCTGCGTGGCATGCGCGCGCTCGCTCGGCGGACGAGACCGAGTGGCCGCGGATCGCCGCGCTGTACACCGCGCTCGCGCAGATCGCGCCGTCGCCGATCGTCGAGCTCAATCGCGCGGTCGCGATCGGGATGGCGTTCGGTCCCGAGGCGGGCCTCGAACTGGTCGATGCGCTGGTCGATGAGCCCGCGCTCGCTGGCTATCATTTGCTGCCGAGCGTGCGCGGCGACTTGCTCGAGAAGCTCGGGCGCAGCGACGAAGCGCGCGTCGAGTTCACGCGCGCGGCCGAGCTGACCCGCAACGAACGCGAGCGCGAGGTGTTGCTCGCACGCGCGGCGGCGCTCGCCTAGTCGCTACCGCGTCGCGTAGTCGGTGAAGCCGCGACGGTGGCGCTCGAGAATGAAGAAGTTCGACATCACGCGCAGCGGTCCGACCGCGTAGTACGCCTTGCCGAGATAGAGGTCAGGGTTGTCGGGCTCGACCTGCACGATGTAGTCGCGGATCGGGTTCGACACGTCGAACCGCCTGTTGCCGCCCTTGGAATAGTCGAGCAGCAGCGCGTGGAGGTACTTGTTGTCGCGGCTCGTCGGGTCGACCGCGTCGACCGCGTAGTAGCCGAAGCGGCGCGGTGCGGCGTCGTCTGGCTTCATCCGCCACCGCCCGTCTAGCGCGTTGAGCTCGATCGCGACGTTGTAGCCCATCGTCTTGTCGGCCTCGGTGCGGAAGAAGCCCTTCAAGAACTTCTTGATGCCGGTCACGCGCGGAATCAGGTCGATCGGAAAACGATTGATGCCGCGAAACTCCCAGCCGATAAGCTGATCGACCTCGGGCGTCACCGCGCGCAAGAATACCTTCTCGAGCTCGGCCATCGACCGCTGCTCGAGAGCGAGCGCCGCGCGCGACGGAAACGGCGACGGCAACTGCGGCGGGGGCGCACTCGGTGCGGGCGTGGATCGCAAGCTGGCAGCGGCAGCGCTCATTGTAGATATCTCCTCGAGTTGTCGATGACGTGTCCGGCGGCGCGCGTGGCGAGCGCCATGATCGTCTCCATCGGGTTGACGCGGATCGGAGTCGGGAACAGCGACGCGTCGGCGACAAGCAGCCGATCGACGTCGTGCATGAAGCCGTAGCCATCGGTCACCGACGCGCTACGGTCGCTGCCCATGCGCGCGGTGCCCATCATGTGGACGGTGACGACTTCCCATTCGCGGGTCGGCACCTTGCGCCCGAGCACTCGCTTCGCATCGTCCGGGCTATTGAGCTCGACCGCGCTGTGGAACGGCAGCAAGATCTTCTTCGCGCCGGCGGCGAACAGCATGTCGGCGAGGATGACGAGGCCGCGTTGGATGTTGTCGGCGTCGCGCTTCGCGAGCTGATAGAACGCCTGCGGTTTGCCGGCGATCGTGCGGACCCGGCCGGTCGTGGTGTCTTCGCACAGCAGGCCCGCGATCATCATCTGGTTGTAGTGCTGCATCAGCTGGCCGAGCTGGCGGCCGCGATGCGGCAACGACAGCGCGATCACGCTCGGCGGCAAGTTCACCGCCGCAAAGCAACCGAGGCCTTCGTCGGCGAACTCGCGGACCTGAAACGCTTGGTGCGCGCCTTTCCAGCCGGTGACATCTTCGTCGAAGATCGCGGTGACCTTGACGTTGGGGTGCAAGCTCAGGTTGCCGCCGAGCTGGCCCGAGCGCGACTCGAGCCCGGAGCGCGACAGCAGCGCCGGCGTGTGGATCGCTCCGCATGACGCGACGACGAGCTTCGCGCGCACGACGACGTTGTGGCCGGCCGCGCTCTTGCCGACGACGCCGGTCGCGCGCTTGCCGTGCATCGTGACGCGATCGACGCGGACATCGGCGTACACGCGAGCGCCGTAATGCAACGCGCGCGGGATGTACGAGACCAGCGCGCTTTGCTTCGCACCGGTCGGACAGCCGAACGCGCAGCGGTTGCTGCCGACGCAATGCGCTTGATTGCGCAGGTTGCCGATGATCTCGTAGCCCTTGAGGTCGGCGCCCTTCTTGAGCAGCCAGTTGTCCTTGCCGATCGCGGCTTCGTCCATCGGCGCGACGTGGATGCGCTTCTCGACGCGCTCGAAGTACGGCTCGAGCTCGGCGGTCGTGAACGGCAGACCCGATTCGCTCCGCCACTTCGCGAGGATGTCCTCGGGCGTGCGCCACGACATCCCGCCGTTGATCACGGTCGAGCCACCGACCGCGCGGCCCTCTTGGAACAGGATCGGCGGGTTGCCGATCGCCATCGTCGCGCCGCCATCGCGATAGAGCTGGCGGACCATCGCCGATGTATCGGCAGTGAAATCGCGGGTCTGGTAGTAACTGCCTTCTTCGAGCACGATGACGTCGAAGCCCGCTTCCGCCAGCTCGGCCGCGACCGGGGCACCACCGGCGCCGGAACCGACGACGACGACATCGCAATCGAGCACGGTATCGCCGTGGATGTCGCTACGCGTGAACACGTTGCGCGGCTTGCTCGGGCCGCCCTCGTGCAAAGCGACGGTCACCATTAGGCGACCTCGCGTTTGGCGCGCGGACGCAGTGGATCGGGCGCGAGGATCTGCTGCTGCTGCTTGCGCACGTCGTCGGCAAACACGGTCAGCCGCTTCTTCGTGACCTCGGCGATCCACGGTGCGGGGCGATAACCGATCGCCTCCATCATCGATGGTTGCTCGTAGCAGGCCAGGCTCATCAGCTGGTTGACCGCGGTCGCGAGCTGGACGTGGATCGGCGTCGGGCCGTGATCCCACGACTCGAAGTACGCCTCGGCCTTCGCGGGCGACAGTAGGTGTGCGCGGCGGAAGTAGCGGGGCACGGCGCCGAGGTCGTACACGATCATGCCGACGTCGAAGCCGCGGCGCATCAGCGCCGGCGCCACCGAGAGCGAGAGGTCGACGTGCGCGATGATCGCGTCGGCGAGACCCGCAGCTTCGGGCGGGCAGACCACCGGCACGAGCGAGCGGAGCACGTTGCGCGCCGTCGTGTTCACGCGAGTGCCTCGAGCGCTTTGGTCATCGTCCGATCGTGACGCTCGATGTAGTCCGCCATGACTTGCACCGCGCCATCGGGATCGCCAGATTCGATCTTGTCGAAGAACTTCGAATGCGATGCGACGTAGTCGTCGGGCGGGCGAATCGCGAACCGGATCGCGTCGCACGTATCGGCCCAGATATCGGCGAGCCGGTTGAGCAGCCACAGCCCGGGCGTGAACTTCGCGGCTTCGACGATCGCGCGCATCACTTCGAAGTCTTCGCGCGCATAGCTCGGCTGGTCGCGCATCGCCCATGCACGCGCCATCGCCGCGCGCGCCGCGAGTGTGCCGCCTTTCGGGATCCGCCGCGTCGTCAGCCGCACCACCTCGAGCACCATGCCGCGGCGAATCGCGAGCAAGTCGATCAAGATCCGACCGATCTTCGGCTGGTCGCCCTCCGGCTTGCCGTAGCGCAGGTATGCACCGATCACTTCGATCGACCAGTCGCGGTACGCGCGAACGACGATGCCCGAGCCGCGGCGCGGTTCGACCAGGTTCCATTCGTCGAGACGACGCAACGCCTCGCGCAGCGTCGGCCGCGACGCGCCGAGCTGACGAGACAGCTCGCGTTCGGCCGGGAGGCGCGCACCCGGCGGGTACGCACCACCGATGATGTCGGACAGCAGCTTCTCGAACACCGCGTCGATCGCGGTCGTCGGGATTGCAGAGATATCGGGGACAAACGCTTCGGTGGTCGCCATTGGTCTGACCGATTGGTAAGACCAATTGGTCAGACCGTCAAGCGAAATCTGTAAGACACTGAAGAAATTGATCAATTGATCAACAGGCGACAGGCAACCGGCGATGTCGGATTGGGGACGGAGGAGTCTTTGTCAACCGCAGCCACGGGGTCCGCGCAACGCTTCGAGCCTCAGCGAACGGTCCCGATACGACTCACGGGCGACTCGCCCAGCGGTGGTCGTTCGTTTCATCGTTGCTCGTTCTCGCCGCGACTGAAAGTCGGCGATCTGCTCCAGC
>CAZDGY010000458.1:0-5591 GCA_964504685.1 uncultured Kofleriaceae bacterium
AGTCAATCCCTGCTTGTACTGAATTCATCCGGGTACCTTCTTACTCTTGGTCGCTTAGTTGTGCGGGGGCCACGTGTTGTTCGAAGGCGTGCCCGGCGTCGCGAAGACGTTGCTCGCTCGCACGTTTGCGAGCGGCCTGTCGCTGCAGTTCGGCCGCGTGCAGTTCACGCCCGACCTGATGCCGGGCGACATCATCGGCACTAATCTATTTTCCTTTCAGACGAACACGTTCACGCTGACGAAGGGCCCGATCTTCACCGACCTGTTGCTCGCCGACGAGATCAACCGCACGCCCCCGAAGACCCAGGCCGCGTTGCTACAGGCGATGCAAGAGCGCGCGACGACGGTCGACGGCACGACCCATGACCTCGGTGAAGGTTTTATGGTGATCGCGACGCAGAACCCGATCGAGCAAGAGGGCACGTATCCTCTGCCCGAGGCCCAGCTGGATCGCTTTCTGTTCAAGGTCATCATGTCGTACCCGAGCCGCGACGAAGAGCGCGCGATCGTCGTGCGCCACGGTCATCGCACGACGATGCCGAACCTCGCCGACTTCGACATCACACCGGTCGCCGACCTCGCGACGATCGTCGCGATGCGCGGGGTGGTCGCGACGATCGTGCTGTCCGAGCCGATCCTCGACTACATCGTCGACATCGTGCGAACGACGCGCGAGCGGACGACGATCGCATATGGCGCATCGCCGCGCGCCGCGACGATGCTCGCGACTGCGAGCCGGGCGCTCGCCGCGATCAACGGCCGCGAATTCGTGCTGCCGGACGACGTCAAAGCGCTCGCCGTGCCTGCGCTACGCCATCGCCTCGTGCTCGCGCCTGGCGCCGAGATCGAGGGCCTGACGACCGAAGCCGTCGTTCGCCAGATCATCGAGCAGGTCCCAGCGCCGCGCTGACGCATGCGTCCGACGCTCCGCTGCCTGCTCGTGTTCCTCGTCGGGATTCCGCTGTCTCTGACCGCGGTCGCGATCTCGCCTCGGCTGTGGACCGTGTGGCTGTCGTTTCTCGGCGCCGCGATCCTGCTCGCCGGCGTCGACTTCGTGCTCGGCTTGCCGCGGAAAAGGCTCGCGATCACCGCGCAGTTGCCGGACCAGTTGTTTATCGGCGAGAGTGGAGTCGCGACGATCGAGCTGGTCGCGCGGTGGCGACGGCCATCGCCGATCCAATTGGTCGCCGAGCTCGATGCCGAGCTCGAGCCGCAGCCGGCGCTAGAGGCGACGTTCGGGGACGGACGACGCGCTACGGTCGAGCTCACGTTACTGCCGCGCCGGCGCGGTGAGCACGCGCTGCGCACGTTGCACGCGCGGTGGACCGGGCCGCTGGGCCTCATCGAGCGAACCGCAGCGCTACCGATCGATCGCAAGGTCCGCGTCGTACCAAACCTCGGCGCGGTGCGAGCGATCGCGCTGCGGATGTTCGCCGATCGAAACTTCATGGCCGGGCTCAAGGTCGAGCGCTATCTCGGCGACGGCACCGAGTACGAATCGCTGCGCGAGTATGTGCCGGGGCTGGACTACCGCGCGATCGACTGGAAGTCATCGGCGCGCCACCGCAAGTTGCTGTGTCAAGAGTTCCGCGCCGAGCGCAACCATCAAGTCGTGCTCGCGGTCGACGCGGGTCAACTGATGAACGAGCCGATCGCGGGCATGCCGAAGCTCGATCACGCGATCAACGCGGCGATCTTGCTCGGCTGGTTCTGCCTGCGCACCGGCGACCGCGTCGGGCTGCTCGGGTTCGACGAGCGGATTCGCACCTGGGCCGAGCCCGCCGGCGGCATGCATACGTTCCACAAGCTGCAGGCGCTGTCCGCCGAGATCGACTATCGCAGAGTCGAGACCAACTTCACGTTGACGCTCGCCGAGCTGTCGACGCGGTTGCGCCGGCGTTCGCTCGTGGTGCTGTTTACCGATTTTCTCGACACCGTCACCGCGGAGCTGATGGTCGAGAACGTGACCCGACTCGCGCGTCGCCACCTCGTGCTGTTCGTCGCGGTCAAGGACCCGTCACTCGAAGCGCGTGCGCTCGCCCGACCGCGCACGCTCGATGCGCTCCATCAGGCGGTCGTCGCGACCGACTTCTCGCGCGAGCGCGATGTCGTGCTCGAACGGCTGCGTCGCGCGGGCGCGCACTGCATCGACGCGAGCCCAGGCGATTTCTCGATGGCGTTGGTCAACCGTTACCTCGACATCAAGCGCCGGGAGCTGTTTTGACCGGCGCGGGCGCTGCGATTCGATCGGTCGAGTTCCGGCGCGAGCGCGAAGCGTCGTGGCGCGAGCTCGAGGAGCTCGTTCGCCTCGTCGATGCGAAGGGCTTGCGCCGACTCACCGCCGAACAGCTTGCGCGCCTGCCACATCTCTACCGCGCGACCTTGTCGTCGCTGTCGGTCGCGCGCTCGATCTCGCTCGATCGCGCGCTCGTGCTCTACCTCGAGAGCCTCGTCGGTCGCGCGTACTTCGTCGTCTACGGCACGAGGCAGCACGTCGGGCGCCAGCTCGCCGATTTCTTCACGTGGCGTTGGCCGGCGAGTGTGCGCGCGGCGCGTTGGCACATCTTGTTCGCGATCGCGATCACCGTCGCCGGCGTCGCGATGGCGTATTCGCTGACTCGCAACAACTCGGACTACTACTACACGTTCGCTGGAGACATGGCGCAAGGTCGCACGCCCGCGTCGTCTACGACCGAGTTACACGACGGCCTGTACCACAGCGAGAGCACGTCAGAGATGCTCGGCACGTTTGCGGCCGATCTGTTCTCGCACAACGCGCGGATCGGCATCCTCGCGTTCGCGCTCGGGTTCGTCGCCGGACTGCCGACGCTGTTGCTGCTGTTCTACAACGGGCTGACGCTCGGCGCGTTCGCGGCGCTGTATGCGTCGCGCGGGCTCGGCTGGGACCTGTGGGGTTGGCTACTGCCTCACGGCGTGACCGAGCTGACCGCGGTGATCTTGTGCGGCGCCGGCGGATTCCTGCTCGCGCACGGGCTCGTGTTCCCCGGTGCGAAGCCGCGGCTCGACGCATTGCGCGATCGCGGTCGTCATGCCGCGATGCTCGTGGTGGGGGCGGTGATCATGCTGTTCGTCGCCGGGTTGATCGAAGGCATCTTTCGCCAGCTCGTCACCGACATCCATGTTCGCTACGCGGTAGCCGCGAGCACCGCGGTGTTGTGGCTCGCGTACTTCGGGTTGTGCGGGCGCGCGCGCGAACGACTCGAGCGAGGCAACGCGTGACCGACGTGGACGACCCGTTTGTCCCGGGCTTGCGCGATCTCGCGAGCGAAAAGCTCGTGCGCGAGTTGGTCACGCCCGAAGGGGTCGCGTTGCGGTTCAAGCTCGCGGGCGCAGGCGAGCGAGCTGCGGCGTTCGTGCTCGACGCGATTCTCCAGATCGTGCTCGTCGCCGCGATCGCGATCGCGTTGTCGACCGCGGCGGGCAGCGGCGCGAGTTGGCTGCGCGCGGTGATCACCGTCGTGTCGTTTCTTGTCGTCAACTTCTACTTCGCGTTCTTCGAGATCCGCTGGCAAGGTCAGACGCCGGGCAAGCGCCGGATCGGCATCCGCGTGATCGACGCGCGCGGCGGCCAACTGGAAGCGTCGTCGGTGCTCGCCCGTAACCTGATCCGCGAGCTCGAGATCTGGACGCCGGTGCGCTTCCTGATCCTCAACCGTCTGCTGTGGCCGGGCGCGCCGCAGTGGGCGATGTTGGTCGCGGTTGCGTGGACGCTCGTGTTTCTGCTGATGCCGCTGTTCAACAAGGACAAGCTGCGGGTCGGCGATCTGATCGCAGGCACGCGCGTCGTGATCCAGCCGAAGGTCGTGCTGTTGCCAGACCTGACCGACGGCTCGGAGGCGCCCGAAATCGGGCCGGTGGCTCCGCGCGGCGCGGCGTTCGAGTTCAGCGACGCGCAGCTCGCGATCTACGGCATCTACGAGCTGCAAGTGCTCGAGGGCGTACTGCGCCAGAACGCGAGCGACCTCGGCTACTGGGAAGCGGTCCGCACGGTGTCCGAAAAGATCCGCACCAAGCTCGACTACGCCGAGGTCGTGCGCGACGACGAGCGTTTCCTCAAAGAGTTCTACGCCGCGCTACGTGCGCACCTCGAGAAGCAGATGCTGTTCGGGCAACGCCGCGTCGACAAGCACGCGGCGAAGAAATGACTACTTCGAGGCCGGGGGCGCCGGGTGCTTCATGTCGAGGCGGGTCAACGCCGCGGTGACGTCCTTGTCGGCTTGGCACTTCGCCATCGCCGGGATCATCTTCTGGACGCTGTCCTTCATGTGCTTCTGCGCGTCGTCCGGCATCTTCTTGCCGTCCTTCTCGGCCTGAGCGGCGGCCGCGAGCAGATCTTGGTTCGCATCGACAATGGCGTTGATGTCTTTCGCCATCTTCGGGCAGCTGTCTTTGTCCGCCACGATCGTGTCGACGAGCTTGTCGAAGAACGCGAGGAACTTCTTTACCGAAGTTGCATCGACGTCCTTGGCATCGGCTCGGGCGGGAGACGCCGCGAACGCGAGCGCGAGGGACAGGGCGATGGTCGAAATGGTCTTCATGGGCCGGGACCATCGCATAGCCGGCCGAGCGACCGCAACGCGCTAAAACGCCGTCGCGAATACCGGGACCATCGGATTTGTAGGGGCGGGATCGCGGACGAATGTCCGCTCGTAACCGTGGGCCACGATGAACCCCAGCCCGACCGCAGCGGCCGCGTAGACCAGGCGCGCCGGCAGTTGGCGCCAGCCCTTCATGCACCACAGATCGAAGACCTTCGTGACGTCGTTGTTCGGCGAGAACAGCACGACGTCCTTTGCGAAATCGACCCACAGCCCGGTGCCCACGACGGTCAGCGCGACCGAGCCATAGCGGTTGTGCGGCCACGCGCCGGAGTACACGAGCGCCGCGAACCCCCCGAGCAGCGCGACATCGGTGATCTTGGGGGCCAGGTAGAACAATTCTTGGTCCCGCCGGGTGGAGAGGCCGTGGACATAGGTCCAGCCGAACCGAAACACACCGGCGTGGGGGTCGCGGCCAGGCGGGAACAAGTGAAGCTCGTCGACGCTCGCACCGACGAGCTCCGCGGCGAGCGCGTGGCTGCTTTCGTGCAACGACACGCCGAGCACGTACATCGGCGGCGCCATCGCGATACCCGCCAGCACGACGTCGCGATCGGACGGCTCGGCGCGCGCGGTGCTCGCGAGCGCGATCGTCGCTAGCAGTACAACCGCGCGGCTCACCGTGCGGCTGCTACCCAGATCTCGTCGATCGGCGTGAAGCCGAGGCGGCGCGCTAACGCGAGCGACGCGGTGTTGTCCTCGTCGGCGGCCCACACCGGCTCGCGCCCGGCGGCACGCTCGGCGCGGATCATCGCGGTGACCGCGATCGTGCCGAGCCCGAGCTGGCGATAACCGGCTAGCGTTTCGATCGTGATGTCGAACCAACCCGGGCTGCGCCACAACGCGTAGGCGAAGCTCTGCGGCGCGCCATCGACCCACACCGCCCATACCGGGCCCCGCGCGCGCGCCCACGCGAGCTCG
Organism: uncultured Kofleriaceae bacterium; assembly: GCA_964504685.1. Taxonomy (GTDB): domain Bacteria; phylum Myxococcota_A; class Polyangia; order Haliangiales; family Haliangiaceae; genus JABFXX01. The sequence goes on from CAZDGY010000458.1 coordinate 5,541, forward strand.
GCAGCGAGCTCGGGCGGGACGTCGGTGACCGCGGCGTCGCCGAGCAACGCC
>CAZDGY010000459.1:0-3628 GCA_964504685.1 uncultured Kofleriaceae bacterium
GACGTCGCGCGAGCACGTAACGGGGAGCCGCATATATGAGTGATCAGCCCACCGCGCCATTTCAGCCTGCCAAGGCCAAGCTCACGATCGGAAGCCTCGACGACCCGGAGGTCCCGACCGGTCTGCAGGTCGAGGCGCACTACAACCCGAAAGAGCTCCAAGTCGACAAGACCGTCCCCTGGACCAAGGTGAACCAGGCGAACCAGGCGAACAACGACGGCATCCACCTCGAGTTCACCGGCGCCGAAGGGCGCTCGATGAGCGTCGAGATGCTGTTCGACGGTTACGAGACGAACGGAATGGCTGGCAAGAAGACGGTGAGCCAAGCGATCGCCGATCTCGAGAAGCTGGCTTCGGTCATCGATCCGACGTCGACCGACGAGAACAAGCGCCGGCCGCGCCGCTGCGTCGTCAGCTGGGGCTCCGGCATGCCGTCGTTCCGCTGCGTGATCGAATCGATCTCGACGAAGTACACGATGATGACGACCGACGGCGTGCCATTGCGCGCAACTGTCCAGGTCAAGCTGAAGGAAGCCGACGTCGTGTCCGCTGCGAAGGCAGCCGGCGCGGCGAATCCGGGCGGCGCGAAGGGTGCGACGGGCGCGCCCGCAGGCGGAACCGCGCCGAGCGGCGGAACTGCACCGGGCGGCGGAACTCCCAGCGGCGGTACCGCTCCTGCGGGTGGGTAAGGCTAACCAGTGGCGAACATCGCAGCATCACCGAACGTCGACATCTATCTCAACGGCAACCAGGTGCCGGACGACCATTTCCTGTCGTACACGGTCGAGCGCGACATGTACCAACCGGACATGGCGCAGATCGTGTTGTCGAACCAAGGCGACACCTACTCGGTCCAGAAGATCGGCGACAAGGTCGAGATCAAAGTCGGCGGCGGCAGCCCCCCTGCCGGCGGCGGTGACCCCGTCAAGCCCGTGCTCGTTTACTCGGGCGAGATCGTCGGTGTCGAGCCGATCTACAAGGGCGGCGAGAAGTCGCGGATCCTGATCCGCTGCATGAACAAGCTGCATCGCCTGCTCCGCAAGCGGAAGTCGATGACGTATGTCGACATGACCGACGAGGTGATCTTGAGCCAGGTCGTCGGCGATTCAGGGCTCCAGCTCAAGTGGAAGCACGACAAGTCGATCACGTACAAGCACGTCTACCAGCACAACCTCAGCGACCTCGAGTTCTTGCGCATGCGCGCCGCTCGCATGGGCTGTCACGTGTGGTGCGTCGAGGACACCGTCTACTGCCAGCAGCCGCAGTGGGAAGAGCTCAAGATCACGCTGACCGTCGACCAATCGAGCGATGGCGAGCAACTGCGATCGTTCACGCCGCGACTGTCGTCGCACACCATCGTCAAGAAGGTCACGGTCAAGGCGTGGAACCCCGAGACCAAGGAGCTGATCACCGGCGTGGCAGAACCCGACGGCTCGAAGCTCGGTAAGCAGACCGCAACCGATGCGTCGAACTCGCTGGGCGACGAAGAGACGTTTGTCGTCGATCAGCCGGTGTGGAGCCCGGACGAGGCAAACGCGCTCGCGAAGGCGCGGCTCGTCGATCTGTCGATGAACTACGTCACCGGCGAAGCCGAAGTGACCGGCACTCCGGCGTTTGATCTCGCCAAGGTCATCACGATCACCGCGAACTCGAACAACGCCGGCGGCGATCCATTCAACGGCAAGTACTACATCATGGGGCTCACCCATCGTCACTTCGCGAACAAGTCGAAGGACGGCGGCTACACGACGGTCTTGCGGCTCGCGCGCGATGCGCAAGAGGCCGGCTAGTGCGCGCAGGCGGACCACGCCGCGAATCCCTCGACAACGTCCAATACGGACTGCAGTACGGGGTGGTCTGCCAAAATCAGGATCCGGAAAACCTAGATCGCATCAAGGTTCGGTTTCCGTGGATCGACGGCGGCGATGTCGATCAGACGCACTGGGCTCAGCTGCTCACGCCGATGAGCGGCAAGCAGTTCGGCTGGTACACGCTGCCCGACATCGATGACGTCGTCGTCGTGATGTTTATCGCCGGCGACTACGCCCAGCCGGTCGTGATCGGTGGCGTGTGGAGCACGGCTGACTTCTCGCCGGAAACCAACGAAGACGGCAAGAACAACTTCCGTGGCTATCGCAGCCGCAGCGGTCATCGCATGCTGCTCGACGACTCGGGCAAGATCAAAGTCGTGTTCGCCGACAAGACCGGCAAGAACATGATCGGCATTGGCAACTTCGCGTCCGAGGGCGCGGGGCCGAACGTGTGCGCGGTCTACAAGCCGCCCATGTCGGGTGATACCGGCGTCTCGATCTCCACGATGGAGGGCAAGATGGAGATCACCTGCAAGAACGGCAAGCTTTCCGTCAACGCCGAGCAGAACATCAAGATCAACGCGAAGACGACGATCGACGTCAAAGCCGGCGGAGAGATCAAGATGGACGGCAGCTCGGCGCTGAAGCTCACGTCGGGCTCGCCGAGCAACTACGACGGATCGAAGATCAACATCGGGTGATCGCGTGAGCTTCATCCCCGTAGATCGCCCGGTTCCGACCGCGTTTCGCTCGGCGAAAATGCGCGGCGTCTACCTCGCGATCGTCGTCGACAACGTCGACGGCGACGGCAATCCCGGCTATCGCGTCAAGATCAAGATGCCGTGGCTCAACGCAGACGAGAGCACGTACTGGGCGCGGATCGCAGTGCCGATGGCGGGCGGCGATCGCGGTACCTACTACCTGCCCGAAGTCGAGGACCAGGTGCTCGTGGTGTTCGAGCACGGCTTGATCGACAAGCCGATCGTGATCGGCTCGCTGTGGAATAACCAGCAAGAGCCGGTCGAGAACAACAAGAGCGGCAAGAACAACACGAAGTTGATCAAGTCGCGCGCCGGTCACCGCGTGATCTTCGACGACAAGGACGGCAGCGAGACCGTCACGATCGTCGACAGCACGAAGAAGAACAAGATCGTCCTCGATTCGGCGAACAAGCTGGTCAAGATCGAGTGCGACGGCGACATCGAGGTCAAAGCGAAACAGAACGTGATCATGCATTCCAACGCGCTCAAGCTCGGCACGACCGAGAAGCTGAGCGGTTCGGGGCAGCAGCTGCTGTCGTACGCAGCGCAGACGTTCGGGCTCAAAGCGTCGGGCGAGATCACGATCACCGGCTCGCAGATCCAGATCAACGTGTCGAACAGCCCGGCGTCGCAAGTGTCGGGCTCGGGCGCAGGCTCGCTTGCGGCCATCGCCGCCGAGACGGTCAAAGATCAGATTCAAGAGCAGACCCGCGGTGGCAGTGGTGGTGGCGGCGGGGGCTCGAGTAGCAGTAGCTCGAGCTCGTCGTCGACCAGCGGTTCGTCGACGAGTGGATCGTCGACCAGCGGTTCGTCGACGAGTGGATCGTCGACCAGCGGATCGTCGACCAGCGGTTCGTCGACGAGCGGATCGTCGACCGGCGGATCGTCGCTCAGCGGCGGGACCTCGACGTCCGGCGGATCGACCAGCAGTGGCTCATCGGTCAGCACCGGCCGCGGCAGCACGAGCGGCGGCGGTGATACGAGCAGCAAGTCGAGCGACTCGGGCACGAGCGGCAAGTCGGCGAGCGGCAGCACGAGCGGCGATGGCTCGTCGGT
>CAZDGY010000459.1:3728-5589 GCA_964504685.1 uncultured Kofleriaceae bacterium
CGCAGGCGCGGCGTCGGCGGGCAGTGGCTCGTCGGCAACTGGGGGCGGCTCGGCGGCAACCGGCGGTGGCTCGACGGCAACCAGCGGTGGCGCAGCGGCCGGTGGTGCGGCGAGTGGCGCCGGTGGCGGCAGCGCGAGCGTGCCGACCGATCCGAGCGAGAGCGCGCCCAGCGGCGGCGCGGCCGTCGGTGGATCGGCCAGCGCCAGTGTGCCCGGCGGTTCGGCCCCGAATGCTCCCTCGGCGCCGTCGGCGCCGTCGGCGCCGGGTGGCGGCGCGGGCGTCGGTGGTTCAGCGAGCGCAGGCGGCAGCGTGGACGCGCCATCGGCACCGAGCGCACCGAGCGCTCCAGGCGCACCGTCGGATCCGAGTGGCGGCTACTCCGGGGGCGCGAGCGTCGGCTCGTCCGGCGCGAGCTACTCGAGCGGCGCTTCGATGCCGGAAATGCCGTCGCAGCCGTCCGCTCCGTCGGCTCCAGGCGTGCCGTCGGCCGAAGGCTACATGCCCGCGACCCCGATGACGCCCTCGACCTCGGCGCCATCGGCTCCCGACCCGAGCAGCGGTGCGGCGAGCTACACGACCCCACCTGCGCAAGTGTCGACCGCCCAGTCGATCTACGCGAACCCCGGCGAAGCGGCCGGCAACCAGGCGATCGACAGCAGCGGTTACTCCGAGCAGTTCGCGACCGCAGAAGAAGCGCGCAGTCGTGGTGAACAAGTCCATGGCGCGGTCGAGAATCCGCAAGGCGCGGCGGAAGGCGTCGGCGTCGGGATCGCGAGCGACGAGGTCGCCGAACGCGATCCGGGTGTCGCTTCGGCGGTCGGCGAGGCGCAGGCCGTTCACGGTGCGGTCGCGGATCCGGCCGCTGCGGGTCGGAGCGAAGCGCAGGGCATGGTCGAAGACCGGATCTCGGGCGCCGGCACGAGCGGCGGGGACGTCAGCATCGGCGGCACCGTCGGTACCGGTGGCGCGAGCGGCAGCGCAGGCGCAAGTGGTGGCGTGACCGGAAGCACCGCGCCCGCGGGCGGCGGCAGTGCAGGTGGCGTCGCGACGACTGCTACCCCCGCGCCGACGACACCGGCCGGTCCGGGTCCGCACGCGCCAGGCATCGGCAAGGGTCCGGCGAAGCGCTAGGCTCGTTTGCGCCGCGCGCATTTCGAACCCTCGATGCGTTGATCTCGGGGCAGCTGATCCCTAGGATCTACGCTGCGTTCGAAGGGGTCGAAATGAAAGGACTCTCGCGGTGGACGAGGAAGCCTTGATCGCGTGGCAAGACGTGCTGGATATGGTCGCGGCCGGACGGCCGAGCGAGGTGTCGTGCCCGTTTTGCAACCATCGTCCGCTCACGATTGAGGAGGTCGATAACGCGACTCGGATCTCGTGCGGCAAGTGCGGCAAATTTATCCAGGGCCGCTTTCAACCCTGATGGCGAACGATCGCGACTTCCTCGGCAAAGGTCTGCGGTTTCCGGTTTCGGTGAACCTCAACGGCGGTGTGTCGTCGTCGCAGCTCGAGGAAAATGTTCGGCAGTGCATTTTCATCATCCTCGGTACCGCGCCGGGCGAGCGGATCTATCGGCCGCAGTTCGGCTGTCAGATCCACGACCTGATGTTCGCGCCGAACAACGGGATGACCGCCGCGCGCGCCGAGGTGTACTGCGAGGAAGCGATCTACAAGTTCGAGCCGCGGGTCGAGAAGGTGAAGTGCTCGGCCCAGTCGAACGCCGACGAGCCGAATCGGCTCGACGTCCACCCCGTTCAGCTTAGCCTGCGCCGGCTCGCGCCGGAGTTCGACGGCTATCGGATCGCCCAGTTCAGCGACCTGCACATGGAAGCGTGGCGGAACTGGAAGGTGCTGGCGCGA
>CAZDGY010000460.1:0-5581 GCA_964504685.1 uncultured Kofleriaceae bacterium
ACACCACCACCAAAAACACCAAGTGGACGAAGTTGCCTGGCCAGCGCAGCACGCTGCTATCGTACCCGACGACCCGCGTGATATGACGGTGGCTGTGTCGGGTCCCGTAGTACCGCCCTCCGATCACGACATCATCCATGCCCTAGCCGACAACCTCCCAGTCGGGCTGTGGGTAGCGCGCGCGCCGACCGGCGAGTTCGTCTATTCGAATCGGATGTTCGCCGAGATCATGGGCCAAACCGGACGGGATGACGTCGTCGCGGGAGAGTACTCCGCGCCCTACGGGATCATGACGCGCGAGGGCACCCCCTATCCCGAGCACCGGATGCCGTTCGTGCGGGCGCTGCACGAGCAACGGGTGGTGGTCGTCGACGATCTGTCGATCCATCGGCCGGACGGCACGAAGGTCGACGTCCGCGCGTTCGCGCAGCCGGTGACCGGTGCCGGCGGAGCCATCACGCACGTCGTGATCTGCTTCTTCGACATCACCCGCGAGGTCGCCGCCGAAACCGCTCAGAAGGAGAGCGAGGTCCGGTTGCACCGTGCGCAACGGCTCGAGGCGATCGGTACGCTCGCGGGCGGTATCGCGCATGACTTCAACAATCTGATTTTCGGCGTCAAGCTGGTCGCCGCCGAGCTCGCGAACAGCGAACCCGACCTGGAACTCCGGGCCCAGCTCGAGCTGATCGACGGGATCACCGAGCGATCGTCGGCATTGACCCGATCGTTGTTGGGCTTCGCCCGCCGGAGTCGGCACCGCGCCGCTCCGGTCATGCTCGACGACGTCATCGCGCAGATGCGTGCGTTGCTCGAGCGGACGCTCTCGGAGATCGCGATCACGTTCGAGCTCGTCGCCGAGCAGCGCGGTACGATCGTCGGCGACGAGTCCCAGCTCGAGCAGGTGGTGATGAACCTCATCGTCAACGCGCGCGACGCCGGCAGCACCGCTGTCATCGTACGGACCCGAACCGATGCAGACCACGTCGTCCTCGAGGTCATCGACAATGGCGGCGGAATCGCGCTCGAGCTGCGCGAGCGCGTGTTCGAACCGTATTTTACGACGAAGGAGCAGGGCGCGCAGCAGGGGACCGGCCTCGGGCTCGCGACCGTGCTCGGGATCGTGGAGGGGCATGGCGGCACGATCGCGATCGACGATGGTATCGACGGTCGCGGTACGACGATGCGTTTGCGGTTTCCCGCCGCCACGTTCACCGAGAAGGCGACGCGGCCAGCGACCGCCACCGGCGAGGGCAGTGGGCGGCCGAGCGGCAACGGGCGGATCTTGGTGGTCGACGACGACCAACTCACGCTGCGCGCGTTGGCCGGAATGCTCCGCAGTCTCGGCTACGAGGCGGTGGTTGCGGCGAGCGGGTCAGAAGCGGTCGAGGTCTATCGCCGCGATCCCGCCGCGATCCACGCGGTCGTACTCGACATGATCATGCCGGGGATGACCGGTCCGGCGACGTATGCAGCGCTGCGCGCGATCGATCCCGAGGTTGCGGTGCTCGGGATGTCCGGGTCGGCGACCGCGGTCGATGCTCAAGCCCTGCTCGACGAGGGCGTCCGGGCCTTCATGGCCAAGCCGTACGCGGCCGACGCACTCGCGCGCGTGCTCGCCGAGATCACCGCGCCTCCGCCGTAGCTGTCCGGTCTGGCCGGTTGTCCCGGACGGTTTCGGACGCGAGCCGGACAATCGCGGCCTAGATCACCGAGATCACATGGACTCGCGAATGGCGCGCGAGTTGCGATGGCTCGGCACCATGCGTGCCGTGTTGTCGTGGATCCTGACGCCGATCGGCGCGAGCATCTTGTTCTGGACGTGCTTCGCTCGCTGCGCGAGCCCGCCGTTATTGAACGACCGCGCGCGGGTCGAGATCGCGCGTTGTCAGCTCGCGGATCACGGCTGGCTCGATCCCCCAGCGATCGAGCACCTCGCGCAACCGGGCGCGCGCCGCGCGATCGAAGCGATTGACGCGCTTGGCGATGATCAGCTCGTTCTTCGCCGAGTGTTCCCAGCCGACGAGCTCGGTGACCGTGACCTTGTACCCGTGGGCCTCGAGCGCGAGCGCTCGAACGACGTTCGTCAGGTGCGACCCGAGCTCGCGGCGGTGCAACGCGTGCTCGCACAGCGCGGCGAGCGCGGCTTCGGCGGGCGGATTGGCGTCGAGTTGGCGCGCGACCTCGGCCTGACAACACGGCACGACCGCGACGTGATCCGCGCCAGCCGCGATCGCGAGCACGATCGCGTCGTCGGTCGCGGTGTCACAGGCGTGGAGCGCGGTGACGACGCTGGGGCGCGTGCCGAGGTCCGCAGCCGCGATCGCGCCCGCGTGGACGCGAAACCGCGAGTGGCCGAACCGCGCCGCGCGCGCCGTCGCTTGGTCCGCGAGCTCGGGCCTCGCTTCGATCGCGACGAGCGAGCCGCGTCCCGCCGGGCCGAGCACGAGCTCGTGGAGCAGGGCACCGAGGTAACTCTTGCCAGCGCCGCAGTCGACGACGAGCGGCTCGGGCGACCGCGCAAACGCGTCGTCGAGTGCCGGCTTCAGCAGGCCGACCAGGTGACGGATCTGCTTCAGCTTGCGGCGAGCATCGGCGTTGAGCTGGCCGTCGCGAGTGAGCAGGTGGAGGTCTTTGAGCAGATCGATCGACATCCCGCGCGGGACATCGGGATCGGCGAGCGGATCGGGGCGAGCCACGGCGGCACTCTAGCAGGCAATCTCGAGCTAGCCGGCGATGCGCAACGCCGCTTGCCGACCGCGGAACGCGCGGGTCTTGACCGCGGCGACAGACAAGCCGAGCTCGCGTGCGATTTCGGTTTCAGTCCGGCCTTCACCGTAGCGCTTCCAGAACACGACCGGGTACTTCGCGCCGAGCGCGGCAACCGCATCGGCGATGTCGCCGAGCTCGGTGCGCGCGATCAGCTCGGCGCGGATGTCGGTCGGGGCAGCGGCGCGCTCGAGCAGCGAGCTGCCGTCGGAATCGACGGTCTCGCTCGAAGGCAGCTCGCGGGCATAGCGGCGCTGCCGGCGCAGGAACATCAGCGCGGCGGTTGCGGTGACGCGGTAGAGCCACGTCGTGTAGCGCGAGTCGCCGCGGAACGACGCGTGATAGCGGTGCGCGAGCAACATCGCGTCCTGGGTGACGTCGTCGGCGTCGCACTCATCGTGGACGTACTTGAGCGCGATCGACTTCACGTAGGCGCGAGTCCGGTTGAGGTCCAGCGTGTCCATGTTCACCCTCCTGCGGTTTCTTTACGCACATCGAGAGCCAGGTCTGTCCAAAGATCGCGACAAGTGATTACATGTAGTTAGGTTCGCGATCGACACCCAAAGCGTCTAGGAGGGTGGACAGAGTCTAGACATCTAGACAGACTTCAGGTGGTGGCGTTCCAAGTCCGGCATGTCCTCATCGCAGATGCCGATGCTGCGGCGGTGGATCACGCGCGCGAGGCGCTCGCCGGGATCGATGTCGAGGCGGTCGCATCTGCGCCGGCAGCGCTCGAGCGTGCGGTCGGGGCCGCGTTCGACCTCGTGCTGCTCGATCCTGCGTTCGGCGGAGATGACGACGGCGCGCTCGCGCTGTTGCATCGGTTGCGGACGGTCGCGCCGGATACGGTCGTCGTGCTGTGGAGCGTGAAGCCGACGGTCGAGCTAACCGTGCGGGTGATGCGCTCGGGCGCGCTCGACGTGCTCGCGAAGGGCGCGACAGCGGCAGAGATTCGCTCGGTTGTCGATCGCGCGATCCAGCACGGCGCACTCGCCCGCGAGGTCAGGCGACTGCGCGGCGAGATCGAGCAGGCGCGCGGGTTGGGCGAGGTGATCGGCGAGTCGGCACTGATGCGCCAGCTGCTGCAGATGATCGATCGCGTCGCGGCATCGGATGCGACCGTGCTGATCGTGGGCGAGAGTGGCACCGGCAAGGAGTTGCTCGCGCGCACGATCCATCGGGTCGGGCCCCGCAAAGACGGGCCGTTCGTCGCGTTCGATTGCTCGGCGCTCGCGCCGTCCTTGCTCGAAGCGGAGTTATTCGGCCATGAAAAGGGCGCGTTCACCGGCGCGGCGCGGGCCCGGCGCGGCCTGTTTCGTGAAGCGAATGGCGGCACGATCTTTCTCGACGAGATCGGCGACATCGATCACTCGGTGCAAAACAAGCTGCTGCGTGTACTGCAAGAACGCGAGATCAAGCCGGTCGGCGGCGATCGTCCCGTTGCGATCGATGTTCGGGTCGTCGCCGCCACGAACAAGGACTTGAAGGCGCTCGTCGCGCGTGGCCAGTTCCGGGAAGATCTGTACTGGCGGCTCGCGGTCGTGCCGATCCAGGTGCCGCCGCTGCGCGAGCGCAAGGAAGATATCCCCCAGCTCGCTGCGCACATCCTCGCGCGTCGGCGCGGTGCCGCGAAGAGCTTTGCCGGCAACGAGGCGCGCTATCCGACGCAGGTCACCGCGAAGGCACTCGCACGGCTCGCGACGTATCGTTGGCCGGGCAACATCCGAGAGCTCGAGAACGTGTTGTCGCGCGCTGCGATCCTGTGTGACGGCGAAGTCATCCGCTCGCACGATCTCGACATGGTCGGGCTGGGGCGAGCGGCGGCGCCGGCCGAAGATCGCGTCGACATGCCGGCGATCGATCTCGATCGGCTCGGCGACGGCGAAGGGCTCAAGGACGTGACCGATCGCGCGGTTCGCGCGGTCGAGCGCGCGGCGATCGCCGCTGCCCTGCGGCGCGATCGCAACCCAGCGGTGGCTGCGCGCCGGCTCGGCATCAGCCGCGCGAGCATCTATACGAAGATGAAGACGTACGGCATCGGCGGCGACGGCGAAGCCGCCGAATAAGTCTGGATCCGCGGCGCACGCACGACCTCGCGATTGGCTTATCGTCTCGAATATGGGCGATGGCGACGGCGAGATCGTGATCAAGCGGCGTAGACCGCGCTGGTGGCGATACTTCGGTATCGCCGCCGCGCTCGCGCTCGCCGTGTTCGCGGTCGGCCGATTCGCACGTTGGTCAGTCGACCACGCGAGCGAGCGCTGGCACGACTGCGCGAACACGTTGTTCGAGACCGGCGATGGCGACGCTCGCGCGTGCGCGCAGAGCGGATGGTTGGTGCTGCCCAAGCTCGTGCCGTGGACACGTGCCGATGCACGGCAACTCGCGTCCGATATTGCCGGCTCGGTCGCGTCGGACTCGCTGACGATCGCGACCGTCCGCGACCTCGACCGGACGGCGCGCGATCGTGCCGCGACCGAGCTGATTGCCGCGAGCTCCTCCGAGCCATTCCCAGACTCGTTCTATTCGCCGGGTGGCCGGCTGCATCGGCTCGGAGCGCTCGACGCGCTGGTCGCACACGGCGCAGAGCTGAAGTCGGCGAGCGAGCTAGACCTCGCGCTCACCACCGCGATCGAGCTGGGCGATAGCGCCGCTCTGAAGCGGTTGGCCGCAGTGCCGGTCCCGTCCGGTGGCGTGTCGTGGGAGGCCGAGCTGAGCATCGGCGCGGTCAAGTGCGCACTCGGCGACAAGGCGGGTGGGCTCGCGGCGCTCGGTCGCGCGGAGGTCGGGTTTCACAACGGCAACCCGACCCTGA
>CAZDGY010000461.1:0-5580 GCA_964504685.1 uncultured Kofleriaceae bacterium
ATGCCGAGTTCCGCGTCGCGCTGTCCGGCACGCCCCTCGAGAATCATCTCGGCGAGCTGTGGTCGCTGTTCTCGATCGCGTTTCCGGGGTTACTCGGTAGCTGGGAGCAATTCCGTTCGCGGTTCGCGGTTCCGATCGAACGCAACAACAATGCCGAGGCACGTGCGGCGCTCGCCCACTTGATCCGCCCGTTCCTGCTTCGCCGCACGAAAGCCGAGGTCGCGCCCGACCTGCCGCCGCGCACCGAGATCGGTGTGCCGATCGCGCTGTCGAGCGAAGAGCGAGAGCTCTACGAAGACGCTCGGCTCGCCGCGGTCGCGCATCTCGACAAGCTCGCGAAGAACGGCGATCGCGACGAGCGCCGCCGGTTTGAGGTGCTCGCCGCGCTGACTCGCCTGCGATTGCTCGCGTCGCATCCCAAGCTCTACGACGCCACGTCGGCGGTGAGCTCGTCGAAGATGCAGCGCTTGCTCGAGCTCGTCGAAGAGCTGCGCTCGGAAGGCCATCGCACGCTCGTGTTCAGCCAGTTCACGTCGCATCTCGCGCTCGTGCGTGAAGAGCTCGAGCGCGCCGGCGTGTCGGTGCTGTACCTCGACGGTGCGACCCCGGCGGCGACCCGGCGCACGCTGATCGAGCGATTCCAGGCGGGCGACGCGACCGCGTTCCTGATCTCGCTCAAGGCCGGCGGCACCGGGATCAACCTCACCGGCGCGGACAACGTGATCCACCTCGATCCGTGGTGGAATCCGGCGGTCGAGGATCAGGCGACCGATCGAGCGCATCGCATCGGACAGGACAAGCCGGTCACGGTCTATCGGTTGATCGCGCGCGGCACGGTCGAGGAGAAGATCCTCGCGATGCACGCGACGAAGCGCGCGCTCGTCGCCGGCGTTCTCGAAGGCACCGACGCAGCCGCGCGGCTGACGACCCGCGACCTCGTCGACCTGATCGCGGCGCAAGCGTAGGTTGCGTTATCATCGCTGGATGCTGACCACGTTGCGCACCTCGCTCGTCGTCGTCATTACTCTCGGCCACGCGGCCGGCGCAGATCCATGCTCGACCGACGCACTCAAGCTGCCGAAGGCAACCGTGCTCAAGACGTGGGAGCCGCCGTACACCTGCCATCCCGACGTCAAACAGTCACGCACGATCATCCACAACCAGACCGAGCTCACCGCCGTGTTCAAATGCGATCCGAATGTCCATCCGACGCTCGACTTCAAGAATCAGTCGCTCGTGATCGTGACATGGCAGATGTCGCCGGCCGCGGTGAGCCTTGGCGGCTTCGACGACGGCAAGTTGCTCACGCTCGTCACGCGGTTTCGTCACAACTGTCCGAAAGATCCGCAAGCGATGCCCGCTCCGGGCGAGGCGTACTTCCTGATTCCAGCCGCCGATGCGAAGCGCACGTACGGCGAAGCGACCTGCACGCTCGACAACAAGTGCTAACTCAGCAGTCGGGCGCGGCGCTGTAATCGATGCATACCGACGGGTGATCGCCGAGAGAGCCCATCGACCAGATCGCGGACGTCGTCAGGTTGTCTGGATGATGGATGAACCAAAATGTCCAGCTGCCCGACGGGATCGTGTTGCCGTTGTCGTTGAGGTTATCGGTGCCGTTGCTCGGATCGCAGTTCGTCGTGAAATAGAGCGTGCCCTCGAGTGGCTCGGGGTTTGCCGCGGTCAGCTGAAAGCTCATCGCTTGATAGCGATGGCCGCTGTCCGTGTACCAGCAGCCCGATCCCCACGTCACCGAGATGCCGTCATTCGGCGAGTCGACGTGGTGCTCCGTCGCGTCCGAGCCGTGCCCGTCGGTCGTGCCGTGGTGACTGTCGATCGAGCCGTCGCTGTTGTTCGGCGGGACCGTCGCGTCGCAACCGACGCACAGGACCACCGCGAGCACGAGCCGCATGGGAGTTGCTGTTGCAACGGCTGCGCCGCGCGCAACCCCGCGGCAACTCACGAATCGCTGTAGGCCGTTGCGGGAGCACAGCTCCCCACATGAGGTCCGCGCCCTCCGATCAGTTCCCGAATAGCTCGTCGTGCGCCTGCTGTACGGCCGCTGGGCCGTAGTCGGCCACGACGTTCGGCGCGTAGACCTCGAGGTACTGCGCGCGCAACGGATCGGCTGCCCCGTTCGGGTGGATTCCGCTCTCGAGCTCCTGTTCGTACTCGTCGCCGATGCACGGGTCCGCTGCCGAAGACGTGCCGCCACACGCGGCTCCCCCGGTCGGTCCGAGATAGTCGTTGGTCTGGAACGCGATGAGCGTCGTGTACCTCGTGACCTCCGCGACCGTCTTTGCGCTGGTCGATGCTCCGGCGGGCGCGCCGGGCATCAAGAAGTCACTCTGGATGACGACTTGGCTCGGCGGCACCTGGCTTACCGCCTGTGCGATCAGCAGATCGGTCACGTCGGGTGCATCCGCCGGCGACACGACCGTGCCGGTATCGTCGATCGGCGGGAACGCGTTGTCGTTCGCGATGATCGTGATGCTGTAGATCTTGTCGGGGAAGCTCGTCGCGATCGCGCTGACCAGTGGCACCCAGCCGGCAACCACGTTCGCCGGCGTATAGCCACGCGCGGCCCAGAGCGCCGGCGCATCGGTCGTGATGCACGAACCCGGCGCGGGCGTCTCGAGCGGGAGCCGGAGCTCTTCAGTCGAGGTATTGATCCCGCTGAGCTTCACGACGCGGATCGCGTTCCACCACATCGCGTTCGAACGCAGGTCGGCGGCAAGCGCGTTCACCATCGCGGTCCACTGCATCGCGTAGCTCGTGTCCCATGGCAACGGCAGCGTGTACGTGTTGCAGTTCGTCGTGCTGCTGTGACGGGAAAAGTCGAGCGAGATCGATTGCACCGCGGCGCCGTCTGGTGCCGGCGCGAATAACCACGCCGGATCATCGGCGCCGGCATCGATGCTGAGCTCGACGACGCGGCCGGCTTGCGCGATCGTCTCGATGCGCTGCTCGACGTCGTAGAAATGGAACCCGCCCATGGTCGGCTCGATGTTGTTCCACGGCACGTGGAGCAACACGCCGTCGACGCCCGAGGTCGCGAGCGCGGTGGTGTCGTTGGCCGACAACGCTCCAGGCACCGGCTTCTCGACGACATAGATGCCGCGAAACTCGGCCCGGGGCGCCGCCGCATCCGCGCTCGAATCGCCATCGTTGCTGCTATCGACCGCGACGGGAGCGTCCGCCATGGTCGCCGACGGATGCGAGCACGCGGACGCACTCGACGACAGAAGCGCAAACGCGATCGGTCGCATCATGCGGTGTCGACTCGCGACTCGGTTGTTCGGTTAAGCCCGCGTTTCGAATCATGGAACCGATGGGACCTCACAAATCGTAACCGCTGCGTAGGCGTCGCCCGTGGTGGCCTCCTCGCGACTTCGAGAACGCGCGGGCGTATCGTGCGTTACATGCGCATGCGCTTACTTGCCTCGGTCGCAGTCGTCCTCGGAGTCGCAACCGCCGCGCAGGCGGGTCCACCGGCGCCGGATATCTCGATGACGTGGAGCGCAGGCGAAGTGTCGATGGACATGTCGCTGTGGACGACCACCATCACGGTCACCGGCAGCAAAGTGCACTACGAGATGAAGTACTCCGGCCGGATGGGCGGCAGCCCGATGACCAAGCCCAAGAAGGGCGACACCGTTATCAAAGACCCGAAGAAGCTCGCCGCCGCGCTCGCCGCGCTCGACAAGCTTCCTGCCGTGCCAGCGACGGACGATAGCGAGTACTCCGGCCAAGACGAATCCGGCTGCATCACGCGCGGCAAGGCCACGCGGTGCACCGATCATCACGGCGGCGACCCCGAGACCGAGGAATTCAAGGCGTTCGTCGCGATCAAGGCGTTGCTCCTCGAGAACGCGAAGATCGGGCCGTGACGCTATTGTCCGCATCGACAATCGCTAGCAGCCGCGCGATCGGCACGTGGCGAGTGAACGGCACGACTTGCGCGCCCGCCGGCCACTGCATGTCGTCCGCGGCGCGGCTCGCATCGACGCAGAAGATCACGCGGACGTCAGCCGCAGCGTAGAGCTCGAGCTTGCGCGCGAGATGGCTCGGCGTCCAGAACCCGACGATCTCCACCGCCCAGCGCGCGTCATCGCGCTCGAGCACGAGATCGGGAAACGCAAACGAGCCCGCGACCGCGATCGGCGGCAGCTCTCTTTCGACGGTCCACTGCGGCGCATGCTTCGCGAGCTCGCCGGCGAGTCGCTGCTCGACCGCGCGCTGCGCTCCGCCGCCTGCATCGTAACGCGGCAGCACGATCGGGGGCGCGACGCGGACCACAGTCGGCCCTCGCAGATCACAGCGCGCGATCAGCTCGAACGACTCGCACGCCGCGAGCGCGGGCACGAGCGAGCCGAGCGCGCGGCCATACAGCGCGGTGCGATGAAACAACGCGAGCGGTCCCGATATGACGACCTCGACCATGCCTCCGCTCGCGTGCGCGCTGGCGATCAGACCGCGCCGGATCGCGCCCCGCACGAAGGCGCGCGAGCCTTCTGGCACGCGCAAGCGCAGCTCGTGACAGCGCAGCAGGCAGCGTTGGATGATCGCGAGGTTTGCCGCGGCGGCGAGCGCAAGCTCTGAGGGACGCCCGAGTGGCAACGAGATCGTGCGCTCGTCCCACAAGTCCGCCCACATCAGCTGCTCGAGGTCAGCATCGGACACGACGAGCTGTTCGGCTGCCACTCGAACGCGAGTCGTGCGTTCGCGATCGTCGACTGCGAGCCGCCCGAGCAGGCGACTGCGTATCTCGGCGGACACCAGATCATCGTGCACGCGTCCACCGAGCAGCTGGCGCAGCGCATGAACGACCGCTGCACGCCGCGCCGCGGCGCCGACGACCGGAATCGCGGCGATCAGCTCGATCCATTCGCGCCACGGCCGGCCGACCGCGCCGACGAACGCGTCGACGAGCTCCGCGATCCACGGCACATCGGTCTCGTCGAGTAAGTCGAGCGTCGCGTCCTCGCCATACTGGCGAAACGGCAGCGATCTCACGACATCACCGCCGCCGTCGCGCTGCCGATCGCCTGGCGTCGCCGCCGCACACTATCGACGTCGACCGTTCCTGCGACCGCGAGCTCGTAGACGTGCGCGCGTTTGCCCGGAGCGGGCCGCAACACGCGGCCGATGCGTTGCACGTGACGCCGACCGCTACCCGATCCTCCGAGAATGATCGCGATCTCGGCCTCCGGAACGTCCAGCCCCTCGTCGAGCACCTGCGCCGAGACCAGCACGTTGATCTCGCCGGCGATGAATCGCGCGAGCGCGCGCATCCGCTCCTTTCTGCCGATCTCGTGCGTGATCGGATAGACCAGGAATTCGCGCGCGACGTCGTAAGCGGTCCGATTGTCGTGGGTGAACACGAGTGCGCGGCGATCGCGGTGGCGCACGAGCAACTCGCGCAGCACGCGCCGCTTGTCCGCTGGATACGCGAGCATCGCCTTCGATGCGCGCCACGCCGCGAGCGCTCGCCGCCCTTCGCCTGTTCGCATCGCTGCCTTGACGAACGCATCCCACGTCGCGCCTGGCTGGCGGCGTTGGAACGCGGAGAACGCCACG
>CAZDGY010000462.1:0-2982 GCA_964504685.1 uncultured Kofleriaceae bacterium
TCGAGATCGATCGTCGCGATCGCGAGCGATCCGCCGGCGAGCTCCAGCTTCGCGCCCATCCGGCCCGGTGCGACCGGATCGCTCCGGCCGGCCCCGGCGACGACCCCGCGCGCGGGTAAGAACACCGTTCCGGCAAATGCGCCGTCGCGCCGCACGATCAGCGGCACGAGCTCGGCGGGCACCGCGGCATCGGGCACGCGAGCGCCGCCCGTGGTCTGCCAGTGTCCGCCGACGCGAATCGCCTCGGCGGAGTGAACCTCGCGGCTGCGTTCGGTCCAGCGCACGCGCGACGGCACGAGCGCGAGATCGGCATCGATGTCGATCGTCGTAGCGAGCTCGACGTCCGATTCGCCGCGCAAGAAGTGCATGATCTCTTCGCGCTCGAACCGCAGGCCGGCTGCGCTCCACGTCTCGGTTTCGGTCGCGGTGCCGACCCGCGCGCCGCCGAGCCAGATCGTGTAGTGGCGCGTCTGGTTCGCCGGGATCGCCGGCGCATCGTGCGCGGCGATCGGCACCGGCGCATGTACGCACGCGATCACGACCGGCAACCCGAGGACAACGCGGCGCACGAATAATGATCGTAGCGAGTGGCCCGCCCGCGGCGCAAGCTTACCGTCGTCGGCGGCGGCCGACGAGCCCGAGCACGAGCACGCCCAGGACGAGGCCGCCGGTCGCATCGCCCGCGTCGCAGCAGCCGCCACCCTTCTTCGGCGGGCTATCCGGTGGCGTCCCATCGACGATGAACGCGCCGCAGGTCGGGCCGGTCGACGCGAATTGGACCTGCAAGTTCGACCACTGCTGGAGGTCGCAGATGTCGTGCTCCGCGGTGCCAGCTGGGCACTCGAGCGGGCCGGCGAGCTGGACGAACCGCCACACCGGGCTCCACGCCGAGCCATCGGTCGACTTCGTGACCGACATGAAGTCCGGCGTCCAGTTCGCGCCGCAGCCGATCAGCGAGCCGTCGCTCTTCTGCTTGAGACACGCGAGCTGCGGCGGGCTCGCCATCGCGGCGAACGAGGTGCCGCCGTTCGTCGATTGAAACGAGCCGCTGTTCTCGGTCGCGGCAATCACCGTATTCGCGTCGCGGATCACGACGTCGCTGATCGGCATTGGCGTCGACAGCACCGAAGTGAACGTCGTGCCGCCATCGGCCGAGCGATAGAGCTGGTCGCCACCGGGCGGGTTCGCGCCCGGCGAGATCGCGTAGAGGATGTCGGGGTTGGTCGGATCGATCGCGGCGACGACCAGATACGGCATCGGCCCGAACACGACGTTCGCCATCGCCGATTCGGTCCAGTGCGCGCCGTCGTCGTCGCTGCGGAAGAAGTGACCGGTCGGCGGCATCATTCCGCCGTCGGCGAGCGTGCCCGCGACTTGATAGCCGGCGACGTACACGCGCATCGGATTCGACGGCGCGACCTTGACGCTCTTCCACCAGATCGTCGCCGACAACATGCCGCGCGAGGTGAACGTGGCGCCGTTGTCGTTCGACGAGAACACGTCGTTCGTCGCGCCGGTGGTCGAGGTTCCGACCCAGATTTCACCGGCTGGCCCGATGTCGAGCGCATCGATCCAGGCGTCGGCCGGCAAGCCGCCGCCCGCCGTCGAGAAGCTGCAGCCGGCGTCGCGGCTGATCCGCAAGCCGCTATAGGTCGTCGCGAAGATCGTGCCGTCGCTGCCGATCGCGTACTTCGGGTCGAACGAGCCGGCGTAGCCGACGTTCTGCTCGCACACCCAGCGCATCGTGCAGCCGTCGTCGTGGCTGATCAGCAGGCCGAACGTCGAGCGCACGTACATCGAGTGCGCGTCGCCGGGTTGGAGGTAGATCCCGTTGGTCAGCGGTGGCCGGCCGTTGCCATGCGCTAGCGGCGCGACCGCTAGCAACGCGGCAGCGACGGTTCCGGCGACAATCCAGCGCATACCCGCGACTATACGCAAATGCGGGTGCCACGGCCGGGTGGCGATCGCGTTCACCAAACGAAACATGAGGCGGTTCGCAACAGTTTCGGGATCTTGTTCGGGAGTTGCCGGGCAATCGGCTTGGACGCATCGCGCCCGGCGTGATAACCCAAATGTGGCAGTCCGCCTCGCCAAGCCCCGTGGATCGGTTTTACCTCCTAGCACCTGCGCTGACGTTGCTCGCGATGTTCATCGCGGCGTTCATCGTGTACGCGGTGCTGTGCGTGTCGGGACGCGCGCCGAAGCTCGACGGCGTCAAGCACAACCAGCTGTTCGGGCCGTTCCTCGCGGGCTTCGTCGTGTGGTTGATCCGCCCGATCGAGCGCGTGCTGATCGGCCGGGTGTCGCCGAACGTCGTCACGCTCGCATCGGTGAGCTTGTGCGCGGCGACCGGCGTGTGCGTCGCGATCGGCCAGCTCGCGATCGCGGTGTGGCTGTGGGCGTTCGCAGGGATCCTCGACGTCCTCGACGGTCGGCTCGCGCGCCTGACCGACAACCAGACCGCAGCCGGCTCGCTGCTCGATTCGGTCAGCGATCGCTGGGGCGAGCTGTTCGTGTTCTGCGGCTACGCGTGGTTTCTTCAGGACTCGCCGTGGGTCGTCGCGGTGATCGCGGCGTTCGGCGGCTCGATGATGGTGAGCTACACGCGCGCGCGCAGCGAAGCGCTCGGTATCGCGATGCGGGTCGGCGCGATGCAGCGAGCAGAGCGCACCGTGCTCGTCACCGGCGGTACGCTGTTCGCTGCGTGGTACGGGGCGGCACCTGACGCGGCAAGCTCGGTCGTGCCGATCGTCGGCGGCACGCTCGCGCTGTGCGCGCTGACCTCGAGTGTTACGGCGGTGAGCCGATTCGTCCGGGCATATCGCGTGCTCGTGCAACGCCGCGCGCCGGTGCTCGCGCCGGAGCTGCCGGTCGCGTCGACCACGCCGCCGCGGATTCCATCGCGCGTCGCGCCGGTGCAGCCCGCGCGTCCGGCTGCGTAAGCCTCAGCTCGCGCCGCCGGACGTCGCGTACGTCGCGCGC
>CAZDGY010000462.1:3082-5578 GCA_964504685.1 uncultured Kofleriaceae bacterium
CGCCGCCGAACATCGCGATCGGTGAGGTCAGCATGTCGGCCCATTTGGTCGCGAACGTCGGATCGTCGATCCAGTCTGCCGCGTCGGCCGGCGTCGCCGCGGGATGCGAGCACGCAGCGAGCAGCAACAGCCCAATCGTTCGCACGGCGCGACTGTTGACCCCGAACGTCGCGCGCGTCAAGCACCGTCAGCTCAGGGTCGCGATGACCGGCGCGTGATCCGAGGCATCTTGACCTTTGCGTGCCTCGCGATCGATCTCGCACGCGGTGCAGCGATCGGCGACCGGCTGGGTCGCGAGCAAGTGGTCGATGCGCAGCCCTTGGTTCTTGAACAGCGACACGCCACGGTAGTCCCACCACGAGTAGACGCCGCCATCGGGATGATGCTTGCGGAACAGATCGACGAGCGGGAACGCGGTGATCTCGGCGAGCGCAGCGCGTTCGGTCGGGCTGCAATGGATCTTGCCGGCCCACGCCTCTGGCGACCACACGTCGCGATCGTCGATCGTGATGTTGTAGTCGCCGCATACGACGAGTGGCGTGGTCGGGGTCGCGGTGCGTTCGAGGTAGCGGCGCAATCGCCCGAGCCAGCGCAGCTTGTACGCGAACTTGTCGGATTCGAGATCCTGACCGTTGGGGACGTAGACGCTGATCACGCGGATGCCGTCTATCGTCGCGGCGATCAAGCGCGCCTCGTCGTCGGCCTCGCCATCCTCGAACCCGCGGCCGACGTCGGCGAAGGACACGCGCGAGGCGATCGCGACGCCGTTGTAGCTGCGTTGCCCGTAGAGCGCGACCTCGTAGCCCGCGCTGCGCAACGCATCGACCGGAAATCCGCCGTCCTCGACCTTGGTCTCTTGTAGGCACAGCACGTCGGGTGCGGTGCGGCCGAGCCACGCGATCAGCCGCGCTTGCCGAGCGCGCACCGAGTTGATGTTCCAGGTGACGAGCTTCACGACCGCGAACCTACATCGGACTACAGGGCTGGCGGTGCAACCGCGGCGGCGATCCAATGTCGTTGGAATGTCAGGTCGGCCGCGTCGGTTAGATCGGTAACGCCTGTCGAACGTGAGGATTCACATGAAGGCTCAGAACGACCTCTCGCTGTGGAGCATCATCGAGCGCATGCAGCGCCGGCTAGAGCGCAATGGGCTGCGGCCGAGCGACGCCGATCGCGCGGTCGCGATGGCGATTCGTCAGCTCGCGCGCTAGTTGCGCGTGCACAGCGCCGACAGCCCCGGGATCCACGTCTTGCCGTGATCCGGACTCTCGTCGATCGCGATCTTAATGCCCTTGGCCGGGTTCGACATATCGGTGTGAGCTCGCTGGAGCACCGGCGGGCCCGCCGGTTGCGTCACTTCCATCGCCCACTCGAACTTGTGGTCGGCGGTCGCTGGCGCGGTGCCGAGCATATGGTTGCCCATGCTGTCGACCGCGAGCCGGCGCCAGGTTTTGGACGCGGCGCTATACGTGTTGAAGCCTTCGAGCGACACGGTCATGCCGGCTTTGGGATCACCAACCGTCAGCGTCATCGATTCGTGAATCCAGGCGCCGCCGACATCGAGCTTCGACGTCATCGTGCCGACGACCGGTAGCTTCTCGACCGTACCGCTGCACTTCCAGCTGCCAGCGACCAGCTTGGCGAGGTCGCCGATCTCGTGCGCGGGCCCGGGCATCGGCTGCGCACTGGCGATGCCTACGGTCACGGCGACGACGGCGAGCGCGAGGCGCATGTCAGCTCGTCGGCAGCGTCGCCATCGTAGCGGCGGGATCGAGGTACTTGGCGAGCTTGCCTTGGATGTAGTCCTTGGCCTTGTTGCGCCACAGGAAGCCCGGATCCTCGCCTTTGAACTGCGCGTGGCCGTTGCCGATCGTGAGCTCGCCGTGAATCTTCACGACGAGGTACTTCCCGGAGAACTGCGCGCGCTGGGTATCGAGCCAAGTCACCTTGATGCCGTGGCGACTGACGAGATACTTGCCGAGGATCTCGAGCCGCAAGCGAGCCTCTTCTTCGGAGAGCGCGTACGGGAAATCGATCTCCATTTGCAGCGGGGGTTTACCACATCAGCGGGCGGGCGACCCGGCGGCAGCACGATCGAGATCACGACGCTGCTCGGCGGTTAACTGCTGTTCGCATGTCGTAAAAGCGTCGTGATCGGGAGCGTTCGCGAGGCAGGTACGAACGGCCAGCGACCAGCCACTTTCGCGGCAGATCTCGTTGAGCGAATCGCGCATGGCGGGCAGCTGAGCTTGCACCGCGCGCCGGGTCGCATCGTCGATCTTGGCGGCTTCGAGGTCGCGCAGCGCGAGCGCGTAGAACCGGCCGGTCACGATCGGGCAGGCCGCCTCATCGCCGCCGTGGCATGCGGCCATGCAGAGCGCGAGAACCAGCGCAGAGGCAAATCGTGTCGACACCGGGCGCGCATCTTTGCACACGCGCCGGCTTTGCGGGTAAATCCCCGCGATGTCACCGCGGTCGTCGTCACGGGTTGCGCTC
>CAZDGY010000463.1:0-5574 GCA_964504685.1 uncultured Kofleriaceae bacterium
CGAACATCGTCCAGGTCCACGACTTCGTCAGCCAGAACGGCTCGTACTACCTCGTGATGGAGTGGGTCGAAGGCATCGACCTCGGCGCGCTGATCAAAAGCCACAACGACGCCGGCCAGAAGGTCGAGTGGCCGATCGCGGTCGCGATCGGCATCGGCACGCTGCGCGGTCTTGGCGCCGCGCACGATCGCCGTGCTCCCGATGGCACGCCGGCGCCGGTCATCCATCGCGACGTGTCGCCGCACAACGTGCTGCTCGGCTCCAATGGCGTCGTCAAGCTGTCGGACTTCGGGTTGGCGCGCGCACGCGACCGCGTCGCGAGCCTGACTGCGCCGGGAACGGTCAAAGGCAAGCTGTCGTACCTCGCGCCCGAGGTCACGTTCGGCAAGCCGAACACGGCGCAGTCCGATCTGTTCGGCGTCGGCAACATCCTGTGGGAGACGCTCGCGGGCGAGCGGCTGTTCGACGGTAAGAACGACATCGAGATCTTCAAACGGATCCGCGCGTGCACGGTGCCGCCGATTCGCGATCGCCGGCCCGACGTGCCGCAGGCGCTCGCCGCCGTGCTCGATAGCGCGCTCGCGGCCGATCCGGCAGAGCGGTTCGCGTCGGCGACCGAGTTCGCGTCGGCGCTATCGCAGGTGATGAAGAGCGCGGTTGGCGTCGATCCGACGAGCGCACTCGGCGCAAACGTGCGCGAGGCGCGGATGCGCAGCAATGCCGCCGCGCACGACGCGCAATCGACGCACGATCACGACGTCATGCCGACCGGCAGCAACGCGCCGACCTTGCCGCAGCTCGCGCGCAAGAAGCGCGACTCGGTCGATGTCGAGTTCTCGACCGCCGACGTCAACGTCGATCCGATCGAGCTGACCAAGCCCAAGCCGAAGAAGTAGCGCTACCGTGGGATCGGCCCGGACGCGCGCTCGACGCTCTTGATCTGGAACACCATCCGGTCGTCGAGCCGCATCGCGGACAGCGTATTGCCCCACACGCAACCGGTGTCGAGCCCGGCGTGATGCGGTCCGAGCTGGAGGCCGGCCGCGGCCCAATGGCCGAACACGACGGTGTGCGTAGCCCATGCCGGATCGGGCAAGTTGAACCACGGGATCGCGCCGGCCGGTGCTTGCGCCGGCGGCCCGTCGAAGTCCGCGATCGGCTTGCCGTCGGCGCGGCACGTCCGCACGCGCACGAGGTAGCCGAGGATCGCGCGCCAGCGATCGCCGCCGCCGAGGCGCGGATCCCACCGCGGCGCCGGGCCCTTCGCTTGTGCGAGGAATGCGCGCCAGGTCGGCGCGGCGAGCTCGGCTTCGATTTCGGCGGCGCGTGCGCGGGCGTCCGCGATCGTCCATTGCGGATGCAGGCCGGCGTGAACGAGCGCAAACCGGTCGTCGTGAACGAGCAACGGCCGAGCGCGCAGCCAATCGATCAGGCGATCGCAGTCGGCGGCGGCGAGCACGTCGTCGAGCGTGTCGCGCGGCTTCTCTTTGTCGGCGCCCGCGGCGCGCGCGAGCAAGTGAAGGTCGTGGTTGCCGAGCACGGTCGTGACGACCGAGCCCATGTCGCGCGCCCAGCGCAGCACCTCGAGCGAACGCGGGCCGCGATTGACGAGGTCGCCGACCAGCCACAGCTCGTCGCGCTGAGGCGAGAACGCGATCAGCGAGAGCAAGCGCTCGAGGCTCGCCATGCAGCCTTGGATGTCACCGATCGCGTAGCGCGCCATGGCTCACTTCGCGTTGTTCCTGACGAACACGCGGCGGAGGTACGAATAGCCATTCGGTTCGGGCTTGCGGGCCTCCGGCGCGATCGTGTTGTAGAACGGCCCGACCAGCTTGACCATCGTGACGTCGGGGCCGACGAACCAGCCGCGGACCAGATACAGCGTGGTCTGTTGCGGGAACTTCTTGAACACCATCGCGAGCACACCGTCGGCCGACAGCGTGATCGAGGCGTCGCTGGTTTCGTCGATCGCGTGAACGGCTTTGTTGCTGACGGTGGCGCCGTGATAAGTGTCGACGAGACCGCCCTTCGCGCTGATCAACCAATTCTCC
The DNA here is from genome assembly GCA_964504685.1 of uncultured Kofleriaceae bacterium. Taxonomy (GTDB): domain Bacteria; phylum Myxococcota_A; class Polyangia; order Haliangiales; family Haliangiaceae; genus JABFXX01. Next base: position 2,052 of record CAZDGY010000463.1, read on the forward strand.
TTGCCGACGACCGCGCTGTAGCCGACGTGGGCGCCGGTCGACGCCGAGTAGTAGTTGGTCAGCGCGCCGCTGTCGTCCGTCCAATCGCCCGCGAGGTCGGCGAGCGTGAGCGCGCGACTCGGCGGCGGAATGATCAGCGAGTGATAGGAATCGAATTGCGGGGTCATCACCGCGTCTCGTCCGACCTGGGCCGGCGGCGCTTGCGCAGCGGGCGCGAGCGCTGGCGCTGGCGCGGGGGCCGCGGCGCCATTGGCTTTGAGGCTGCCGAGCGCGTTCGCCACGAGGCCGATGCCGCCGAGTCCGTCGAAGTCGTCGACCTTCGCGACGACGAGGCCGATCACGATGCCGCCTCCGTTGCCGATCGCGATCGCGCCGAGTCGAACCTTGACGCCACCGGTCACGCCTTCGGCGATCAGCTGCTTGCCCGCGCCGCCGGGCAGAGCGCCGCGCTGCACGATCTTGAGCCCGGTCGCCGCTTTGCCGACGATCGCGTCGAGCGCTTGGTCATCGCTTGCCGGAGTCTTCGACACGACCACGAGCAGCTGCGCCGCATCCGCGCGCTTGGCATCTTGCTGCGCGAGCACGGCGCCCGAAGAGGCATCTCCGTGCACCGCCCAACCTTCGGGCATCGATACGGTGAAAGCGCCGGCGTCGAACGGCGTCAGCGTGAGCGGCTTGGCCACGGCGAGCGCAGAGCTCGTCACCAGCAGGATCACTGCGAGGCAGCGCATGGTCCTAACGTACTCGATCACCGAGCGCATCTACACCTCGACGCGCGCGGTGACGAACCCCGCCCGACACGAACCGGCTCGAACTTCGAGCGCGCCGTGGCCGCGTACGAGGTAGGTCACCCAAGCCGCGTTGGTCGACCCGCGCGTGCCCGGATACGCTGGCATGTTCGCGCCGCTGTGCAACCCGCGGCCCCAGCCGTCGAGGTGGCCGAGGCTCTGATACGCACGACCGGGATCGACGAGCTCGCAACCGTGCGCGATCGCGGTCGCATAGATCGGCTCGTTGAAGTCGAGCGGCTTCGCCGACGCCAGTCCGTACGTGCCGAGGTAGCCATCGTTCGCGATCCGCAGCTCGACGCGAGTTAGCCCATCGCCGGTCGGGTGGCGATCGACCTTCGCGATCGCGAGGCGCGGCGCGAGCGCGGCGACCCGCAAGAACACCGGGGTTTGCTTCGCACACAGCGACGCGAGCTCGTGCAACGGCGGGTTCCACAACCCGACGCGAGGATCGATGCCGCCGATCTCGACCTTGCCGAGCTGGGGATGGTCGAACGCCCGCCACGGCGGAAACACGCGACTGCCGTTCTCGTCGCGATCCCACCACGCGAGCTTGACGAGATCGGCCCGCGTCACGCGCTCGTAGTACTGCACGAACTTTGGCGGCCGCGGCATGCCGAGCCGCGCGAACAGATCCCACAGCTCGATCGCGTACGCGATCGAGCCACGCTGGCGATACGCGTACTCGCTCAAGTCGCCGCGCAACGGCTTGTCGGGCTCGTAGAGGAACTCGTCGTGGCCGGACACGGTCGGGTAGCCCGTGTGCTCGGTCATCCACGCCTCGACCTGACGAAACACCGCGAGATCTTCTTGGTTCATCTTGCTGTCGGGCGTGTCGCCGGGCGGTCGGATCAGCACGCCGCCGAACGTGTGGTAGTTCGACCACGCGAAGATCTCCGGATGCGCCGATGCGAACGCCACCACTCCGCGAGCCTCGGGCTCGCTCAGCGGGAAAGCGCCGGCGCCGTCCTGCTCGTGCTGCGGCGCCCATGACCAGGGGAAGTTGCGATTGAGATCGACCGGGTTATCGCTGAACGGATGGGTCGACGGAATGTTCTTGCCGTCGAAGTGCTCGATCACGCCTTCCGGATACAGCTTGTAGAACGGCCCGACATCCTCGAGCGTGCGCTCGACGAGCAAGCCCGGCATCTCCTTGGCCTCGACCAGCTCGCCCGCTGGATCGACGACGCGCATCGCGAAGATCTGACCGTCGCCGTCGAGATCGCGCGCGAGCCAGCGCGGCAAGCCGCGAGCGACGCGTTCATCGCGCGGGAACGAGCGCACGACGCGGCCGGTACGCAGCACGTGCTCCGCGCCATCCGGCGACAGCCGCGGCGCGATGTAGAACAACACGTCGCGCAGCCGCGCGAGCAGCGCCGGCGCCAGGTCGAGCGAGCCCGGATCGAGATGGATGCGCAACGCATCTTCGGCGATCGCGAGCGCGACGCTCGAGCCCGCGAGCTCGACCGCGTGCATGTTGCCGTCCGCCCATACCGCCGGGCGAATTCGGTCCGGCTCAGGCCCGATCGTGACGAGCCACACGTCGCGACCTTCCGGAGTGCGAGCGAGCGACGACATCCGGCACAAGGTGGGATAGGCGTCGGTCCACGCGCGCAACTGCGCGGTCAGACGTTCGTAATCGAGATACGACGAGCGAAAGCCGAGTGAGAGATCGGCGAGCGCGGCTGGCATGTGCCGACGTTACCTGAATGCCAAGACTCGTTCAGGCGTCATACTGAAACCATGTTGTCGATCGACTCCGCTCCGCCTTCGGCGACGCTACGCGTCGCGCGTTCGCGCGACTTGTGTAGCGACTCGCTTCCACAGGCTCGAATCGTGAGGACTGCGGGTCAGCTCGTGCCGCCGCCTCCGCCACCGCGAGTCCGCCGCCATCGCCGTCCGAGCGTACCGGTGCGCGAGCAGCTGCGGACGGTCGCCGCGTACGCGGTCGGCCTGTGGCCCCTGACGAGCGTCGCGTTGCTCGCGGTCGGCCTGTTGTGGATCGCGGCGATGTCGGGCTCGCCGTAGTGGGCGCGCAACCATCGGCCGCTGCCGGTGTCGATCAATGGTGATGCGGCTACGCCGTGAAGTCGAGTTGTCGCGGCGGTGGCATCGGCTCATCCCGGTTACGGCGGTGACGATCCTCGCCGTGGTCGCGACGGCGACCCGCGCGAGCTGGCTTGCAGCTGTTTGCGAACCGGTGGGCGAGCCACACCCGCAGGTGGACGGCCCGGCCCCGGCGCGCTCGACGATCGACCGGCCGATCGAAGACACGCCCGACTACGAGACACCGTATACGCGCCGCAAGCTACAGCAGCTCCGCGAGGAGGAGCACTATCTGCGGCGTCGGGTCGAGCAGCTCAAAGCGAAGCAGTTCGGGATCGCGCACCGACCCATCCACAACAACACGGAGTGCCTCACCGATCCGTTGCGCTGCCTCTAGCTCAGTCGTCGAGCTTCATCGCGCGCAACGTCTTCGGAAGATCGAGCAGGCTCTCGGTCGGCGAGCCGACGAGCATCGCGGGCGACATGTTGGTCAGGCCCCACGGCTCGATCGTGCCGGCGGTGACCGCGAACGCACCGCCGTCGATTCGGCCGACGACGCCAAACCCGGACTGCATCGGCACGCGCGCGGTCTCGATCACGACGTCGGGCAGGTGGCTGACGTCGATCTCGACGAGCCCTTTCTCGCACGTCAGCACGAGCCGGTACTGCAACACGCGGCGCTCGACCAA
>CAZDGY010000464.1:0-5553 GCA_964504685.1 uncultured Kofleriaceae bacterium
ACGTATCAGTTCCATTGGAAGAACCGCGGTTACCGCGGATTCGACGACTTTCTCGGCGCGTTGAAGAGCCGCAAGCGCAAGCAGCTGCGCAAAGAGCGCGAGCGCGCGAAGTCCGCGATCGATCAGCTGACCTGGCTCACCGGCCGCGAGCTCGACCAGCCGCGGCTCGACGACCTCGATCGGTTCTATCGCGCGACCGTCAACAACCATGGCGGCCGCGACTACTTGCGCCCCGGATTCTTCCACCGACTCGCCGAGACCCTGCCCGAATCACTGCGCATGGTCGAGGTCTCGCAGGCGGGCGAGCGGATCGCCGGCGCGGTGTTCTTCGAGACCGAGCAAGCGCTCTACGGCCGTTACTGGGGCGCGAACCGTCACGTCGATCTGCTCCACTTCGAGACCGCGTACTACGCCGGCATCGAGCGCGCGATCGCGAAGCAACTACCGCTGTTCGAGGCCGGCGCGCAAGGCGAGCACAAGCTGCTGCGCGGGTTCGAGCCATGCCCGACGTACTCGGCGCATTGGGTTCGCCATCCCGGCTTGTCCGCCGCGATCGAGGACTTCACGCAACGCGAGGCGCGCGCGATGCAGACGGAGCTGGCGGAGCTCGGCAAGCTCGGGCCCTACCGCGATGCTTCGGGCGACGACGCCGGTGGCGACGACGCGCCATCGCAGTCCGGCTGAGGCCAAACCCGTCTACAGTAGGCGCGATGGCTGATTCTGACTCTCGCGCTGGCGAACGCTACACCTCTCCCGCGATCCTCGAGTTCGCGAATCGCACGCACGCCGGTCACGACGCGGCGCTCGCCAAGGCGTTCGCGGTGCCGGACGGCATCCCCGCGATCCAGGTCGGACCGAGTGAAGGTCGCTTGCTCGAGTTGTTGGTCCGGCTCGTGGGTGCGCGCAAGATCGTCGAGGTCGGCACGCTGGTCGGCTACTCGGCAATCCACCTCGCCCGCGGGCTGCCGGCCGACGGCCATCTGTGGTCGGTCGAGTACGAGCAACTCCACGCCGAAGTCGCGCGCAAGAACATTGCGACCGCTGGGCTCGCCGAGCGGATCAGCGTGCACGTCGGCGCCGGTCGCGACGTGCTGCCGAAGCTCGTCGGTCATGGGCCGTTCGACGTCGTGTTCATCGATGCCGACAAAGACAACTACGCGCACTACGGGCGATGGGCGCTCGCGAATCTACGCGCCGGCGGGCTCGTGATCGGCGACAACGCCTATCTGTTCGGCGAGCTGATGCAAGACGACGCGCGCGGCCGCGCGATGCGCGAGTTTCATGAGTTGGTCGCGGCAGCATGCATTTCGGTGTGCGTGCCGACGCCGGATGGGCTCGTGGTGGGGATGAAGCGCTAGCATGCGCAAACGCGTACTCGTACTCGTACACGTGAGACGTGCACGTGCACGATCTCTGATCGTCCTCGTGCTCGCCGCGTGCGGCTTCGGTCATACCGCCGTCACCGATCCCGCCGAGTCATCGACTTCTTCTTCGTCATCATCTGCATCATCTTCCGCATCCCAACCCGAGGCATCTCCTGCGGTCAAAGCGACCGCCGACGCGATCGCTCACGCGTACGAGCTGCTCGCGATCCACAGCGCCGCGCCGGGCAATCGCCCGAAGATGGCCGCCGCCGTGCTCGATGCGCTCGCGCCCGCGGGCTGGCATCCACCGATGATCAACTGGTCCGAGGATCCGGCGCAGGACGCGCAGACGCTTCGTGCGCTCGTGCTCGGCATGTCGCGGAGCGGCGCGTTGCCGGCCGACGCCGTGCTGCGCGCGGCGCATGGCATGGCGGCGGCGTCGGGCGATCTCAACACGTTCGCGCTCGGTCGCGCGGCGGTCGCGGCGCTGTTCGCGCAGCTCGCCGGAACGCCGAACGTTCAGCCCGGCATGACCTACAACCGCGCGCCTGATGGCCGATGGGTCGCGAGCTCGGTGATCGCCAAAGCCGCGGCGGGCCAAGCCGGCGTGCTTCGCGGCGACGTGCTGGTCTCGATCGATGGCCGCAAGGTCGAGCACGGTTACATCGACTTCGCGCCGTTGCTCGGCGTTGCGGCTGGCACTGCGGCGATGCTCGTCATCGATCGCGCCGGCAAGACCGCAGAGGTCGGGCTGCGGCTCGGCGTCGTCGATCCGCCGATCGTCGAATCGAGGATGCTCGCCGGCGGCATCGGCTACATCCGCGTGTGGTCGTGCACTCACGCCGATGCGAAGGCGCGCGATGCCGGCGCGCTCGTCGCGAAAGCCCTCGCCCAGCTCGATGCGAATCACGCGCGCTCGCTCGTGCTCGATCTGCGCGGCAATCCGGGAGGCTTTCCATTCGACATCGCATCGCTGCTCGTCGATGCCGATCCGCTGCTCGTGTCGGTCAGCGCGACCGGGGATGAGCAGCCGCTGCCGCGCACGAAGATCGCCGCGTGGAAGACCAAGCGCCCGATCGCGGTGCTGGTCGACGACGAGACCGCTTCGGGCGCGGAGATGCTCGCGCTCGCGTTGCGCGATCACGCGGGCGCGACGATCGTCGGCCGGCCGACCGCGGGTGCGCTGACGCTGACGACGGTCGAAACGATCGCAGGCGATGTGACGTTGTCGTATCCGGTGTCGCGGGTCGCGAGCGCGAAGACCAAGACGCCGATCGACGGCAACCGCGTCGTCCCCGACTTCGACATACCGAATCCGACCGCCGCAGATTACACGGCGGGCCGCGACCCACAACTCGACGGCGCGATCGCAGCGCTCGCGGGGGCGCGCTAGATGGCGCGAGTCCTAGCCGCAGTGCTCGCGCTCGCCGCCTGTACGCCGCCGGTCGCGCCGCCGGTCCATGCGCAGGAGCACGCACGACCGCGTGCTCCGCTACCGCCGACGATTCCGCCGGCCTGCGATCCATCGTTTATCGCGGTCGGGCCGCCGGTCACGCCGGTCGCGATAGGCCCCGGGCAGACTGCGGAGGTCGTCACGTGCAAGCTGCAGCGCGGAGACGATGAGGGGGACTTCGAATGGCGTGCGTATCTCGCGCAACACGGGCCACGCGAGCGCGCCGATCGGATCGACGAGGCGATCGAGGGCGTCGGCGAGATGCAAGAGGGCGCGGCGAGCGCCTGGGTATCCGAGGCGCTGCCCGCCAGCCCGATCGTCTTCATCGAGCATGCGTGGTTCGCGATGGACCTCCACGGTCATAGCTTCATCGCCTACCGGCTCGACACCGATCCGCCGCAGTTGCTGCACACGTTCAGCGGCGGCGAAGCGCAACTCGACGTGACCGATGGCGCGGCAACGATCCGCACGTGTGTGCCGACGCTCGAGCAACACGAGGCCGGCGACAGTTGCCTCGCGCACGACGAGCAGGTGTCAACCGCGATCGTGCGGTGGACTGGCGGTGCACTGGCGATCGACGAACGCCCGGCGGCCAAGTCGTGATCGTCACGCGCGACATGCTCGAGGACTCGCTCGCGACGCTAGCCCGCGAGATCCGCGAGCCGCGCCATGGCATCTACGGTCCGGGCTCGGTGTCGTGGCGGCTCGCGGGTGACGTCGCGGTGTTCATCGGCGGCGGGCGCGCGGCGTTGCTCCAGCTCGCGCACCCGTTCGTCGCGTATGCGATCGCCGAGCACTCGCGGACGCGCAGCGACGTCGTAGGCCGGTTCCAGCGCACGTTTCGCAACGTGTTCGCGATGACGTTCGGCGAGCTCGATGCCGCGCTCGCCGCGGCGCGCCGCGTCCATGCGGTGCACGTGCGGATCGCAGGGGTGTTGCCCGAGCGCGTCGGCGGCTGGGCTGCGGGCACACCGTACGCCGCAAACGACGACGCCACGCTGCGCTGGGTCCACGCGACCTTGGTCGATACCGTGCTGGTCGTGCGCGAGCGCCTCGACGGCGAGCTCCCGGTCGCGATCAAGGACGCATACGTCGTCGAGCAGAACCGATTCGCGCGGCTGTTCGGCATTCGCGACGCGCTGCTGCCGCGATCGTGGGCCGAGCACGCCGCGTACATGGAGCGCGCGGTCGCCTCGCTCGCAGTCTCGCCCCCGGCGCGCGAGATGGGCGCGTTTCTCGTCGGGCGCGGCGGTGCGCGCCAACCCGCGCTCGGGCGCATCGCCGAGTCGATCACCGCGACCTTGTTGCCGCGTTATCTGGCGACCGCGTTCGGCCTCGCCGATTCGCCGCGCACGACCGCTGCGGTCCATGCCGCGCTTGCCGCGTTCGCGCCGCTCTACCGGCGATTGCCGTCGCGTGCGATCGCGTTGCCGGCACGGTCGGAGGCGGTGCGCCGCATCGCCGGCAAGCCGCGGTCAGCCGTCGCCGCGTGGAGCGAGCGCCAGCTGTTTGGGCTCGCGCAGCGCACGACCGGCGCGTAGCTCCAAAGGACGCCCGCGCGTCCGAGGCAGAAGGTGATCGATTTTGCCGAAAGATCCCTCAGGGAGGCTTCAGCTCGTTCGCGCGGGCTACGCCATAAGAAGCACGAACCGCGCCGTCGGTTTACATTCGTAACACTCCGTAACCGCGATCACTCCGACCGATCGGACGGTGTCGCGGGACTGTCGCTGCGACGTCGCAGCTAAACGCTCGGAAACCGTGACGCGATCAGCGCGAACCGCGCTGGCATCTCGGCGCGAAAGCTCTCGTACAGCGACGTGCCGCGTACGCAGAAGTACAGCGCTGTGGCCTCGGCGCCATCTTCGGTCGGCCAGCCCGAGGTCGCAAACGAGGTCATGGCGTACTCGGACGGCGCGGCGCGGTCATTCGCGATCGCGGCGAGCCACGCGCGCAACGCAGCCGGATCGGCGCGCCAAGCGTGGAGCGTCCACGTGTGCCCGAGCTCGTGCATCAGGTTGCGGACGAACCAGTCTTCTTCGCGTAGCTCGGCGATGCCGTAGGGATAGATCGTGATCTCGCCATCGGCGTTCGCGGTCATGCCCGCGGTGACCGGCATGCCGTACTTCTTCGCGAACGCAGCGTCGGTCGGGTTCGGCGTGGCGCTGATCGCGATCGATGTGATCAGCGCGCGTAGCTCGGGCGGTACGCGTGCGATGCCGTGGGCGATCGCCGGCAGGTCGCCGTCGCCTTGCAACGCGATTTCGCGACCATCGATCGAGAGCACGTGGTCGGCAAGCGTGAACGGAGCAGCGGTCGTGTGGACGACGAGGCTGCGTTCGCTCTTGATCTGACGAAACATCGGCGGAGGCGGGGGCGCGGTCACTGCGATCGGCGCGGAGCGGGGTGGGCTACACCCGAGCGCGATCGCGAGCGTGACTGCGCCGGCGCGATCGAGCACGGCCGAGCTACCGGAAGCTGCCCGGGTCGAGCCCGAAGCGTTTGATCCAGCGCTGGATCTGCTTGCGGTCTTTGTCGAGAGCGCGCGCGACCGCCGAGACGTTGCCCGCATGCTCGCGCAGCGCGGCGACGACCTGGTCGCGGACTTTTTGATCGGTCTCGTTGAGCACGACCGGGCGCGGCGCACCGGGGGGCCGGCCGGATCGCACCGTGTCGGGGAGATGTTCGGCGCGGACGAGCGCGCCCGCCGCGAGCACCTGCGCGGTCGCGAGCGCTTGC
>CAZDGY010000465.1:0-5548 GCA_964504685.1 uncultured Kofleriaceae bacterium
TTCGCGGAGAACCGGCACTTGCGCGCGGCGTCTTGCTGCAACCGCGACGTGATGAACGGCGCCTGCGGCTTCTTGCGCCGCTCTTTTTTCTCGACCGAGGCGACCGTGCCATTGCCGGCGCGCAGCTCGGTCGCGATCTCGTCGGCGGCATCCTTGGTCTTCGGCTCGGCCTTCTCGCCCTTCCAGCGCCAGATCCGCGCTTCGAATGGCGGCGGCACCGGCGCGCGGCACGTGACGTCGACCGACCAGTACTCTTCGGGCGTGAACGCTTTGATCTCTTCTTCGCGTTCGCACACGAGGCGGACCGCGACCGACTGGACTCTTCCTGCCGAAAGGCCGCGCTGGACCTTGTTCCACAGGATCGGGCTGATCTTGTAGCCGACGAGCCGGTCGAGGATGCGGCGCGCTTGCTGTGCGTCGGTCTTGTTCATGTCGATCGCGCGCGGCGAGGCGATCGCATTCGTCACGCCCTTCTTCGTGATCTCGTTGATCAGGACGCGATGCATGTTTTTGTTCTCGCCTTTGATCTCCTCGGCGAGATGCCACGCGATCGCTTCGCCTTCGCGATCCGGATCGCTCGCGAGATAGACGGTCTCGACCTCGCGCGCGGCCTTGCGAATTTCGATCAGGACCTTCTTCTTGCCCTCGATGACCTCGTAGGTCGGATCGAAGGTGCCGTTCTCGAGGTCGATGCCCATCTTCGACTTCGGCAGGTCGCGGACGTGACCCACCGACGCCTTCACGATGTAGTTCGCGCCTAGGTACTTGTTGATCGTGCGCGCCTTCGCAGGCGACTCGACCACGACGAGCGCGGAGCCCGGCTTGACCTTCTTCGGCTTGCGAACCGGCTCGAGCACTTCTTCGGGCTCGGCAGCCTTCGCCGCTTTACCTGTCTTCTTCGCTTGGCCTTTGGCTTGTGCCGCGCCCTTGCCCGGCTTGGCTTTCGCGTCGGCCTTCGCGGCTTTTCCTGCCTTTGCGGTCTCCGGCTTGCTCGCGGGTGCCGGTGCGGCCGGAGCCGGTGCGGCCTTGCCGCCCTTGCCAGGCTTGGCCTTCGCTGCCTTCACGGCCTCAGCCCACTTCGCGCCTTTGGCGGGTGGTGCTTTGCCGTCGGACTTCTGGGCTTTCGCCGATGGCTTCTTTTTGTCTGTCATAACGACCTCGCTGAGCCCGAGAGCTCGAGCACGCCCAAAGCGCGTAGCACGGCGCGAACCGGCAAGCCGGTCGCGCTGACGATCGAATCGACGCCGCGCACGCCATCGGCGAGCGCACGTTGGACGGCAGCGGCCTGCGGATCGAGCGGCACGACCTCGCGCACGACGGCGCGCGGCTGGCCGGCGAGCGCGGCGAGCGCATCGGCGCAATCGGTGACGAGGGCTGCACCGGTCGCGAGCAAACGCTCGCAGCCGCGACTGCCCGGATACGCGGCGACGACTCGACCGAGCTCGACGCCGGCCTTCGCGGTCGACAGCGAGCCCGAGCTGAGATCCGCCTCGACGACGATCACGACGTCGGCGAGCGCGGCGATCAACGGATTGCGCTGCGGGAACGTGTGCGGACGCGGCTCGGTGCCGAGTGGCAGCATGCTGACCAGCGCGCCACCGTGCGCGACCACGCGGTCGAACAGTGGAACGTGACGCGCGGGGTACGGGACGTCGATGCCGGTGCCGAGCACGACGGTCGTCGTGCCACCGCCGGCGAGCGCTCCGCGGTGCGCCGCTCCATCGATCCCGAGGGCGCCGCCCGATACGACGTGAACGCCGCGATCCGCGAGGCCCGCTGCGAGCTCGAACGCGCGCTGCATTCCGGCTGCGGTGGCGGCTCGGGCACCGACGACCGCAACCGCCGGCCCATCGCCGGGCGAGGCGCCGCGCAAGTGGATCGCATGCCGCCAACCCAGCGCGTTGAGCCGGCGCGGATAGCTGCGGTCCCCTGGTTCGAGTACTGAAAACGCGGTCACAAGGGGAATGGAATTAGCCACCCGACCCCTCGCCGTCAAGTCCGAGGGATCCAGTTCGAGCAATTACAGCCGGTTGGCTGACCGCCCTACATTATGTAGTGCTCGGCTACTTCGCCTTTTGCATCATCACGAGGTCGCCGATCGCCATCTCTTGGACCGCGAGCGTGATCAGGCCAACCGAGATCTTGTCGCCGACCTCGACGATCACGATCTCGCCCAACGAACGAGCCGGAAACCGCCGATCGTCCTGGCCGGTCTTGGCATCCATGTTCTTGGGGTATGCGTCGCCGCGGCGGACCACGAACATCCGGTTGCCGACCTCGAGGCCGGACGCCTGACCGATGTCGATGAACACCAGCTCGCCTTGGCCGATCAGCTGCCCGGCGGTCAACATCGCGACGACGTTTGCTTGAGCGTCGACCTTCGGCGCGACTGGTGGGACGTTCTTGAACTGCTTGATCAGCGGGCCGACCTTCGCGTGGCGCTCGATCTCTTGGGTGACCTGGGTGATCACGCCCTTCGCGCGCTTGTCCTCGAGCACGCTCTGCACCTGCACCGTGCCGAGCAAGTGCACGTACGAGCCGACGTTCTCGCCGTGCGCCTTCACCGGGTTGTCGGCTTTGTAGATCGAGTAGGTCTTACCGACCTGCGGCGGCTTGCCCGCGGGATAGCTGAGGTAGACCGCGTCGCCGTCGCCGAACATCTCGCGCTCGTCGACGCCACCGACGATCTCCATCGACTTGTCGAGGTCGGACTTCTCGACGAACGCGATCTGGCGCAAGCCGACTTCGGTGTGCTTCGCCGGCGGTGGAATCGTGTCGGGCTTACCCTGGTCCGGAGCCTTGTCCGGCTGCGTCGCGTCGGGCTGAGACGCGAACACACCGCGCGGGAGCAACCGAACGAGGTCGCCCGGATAGATCCAGTGCGGGTTCGTGATCTGCGGGTTGTACGACCAGATCTTCGGCCATTGCCACGGGTCGTTGAAGTAGTACCAACAGATGTCCCACAGCGTGTCGCCGGTGCGGACGATGTGGTGATCGGGCGTCGCGCCGTTGTTCGTCGGCCGCGATTCGGTGACCAGGCCGCCGGAGCCATCGTCGACGAAGTACCCGGTCTGCGAACCGGGCAGCGCGTTCGTGTCGACGACCTTGCCATCGGGCTGGATCACGACGACGTTCGGCTTCGACGCGGATGGCGTCGGCGGAGCCGGCGGAGCCTGCGATCCGATGGCGCCCGGATCGAGGTTCACCGGCGCCGACGGCCCGCTCGGTCCGGGGTAGACCGGCACTTGGGCGGACGCGGTCGTCGCGAGCGCGGCGATGCCGAGCGCAACCGAAGCGAGCACACGAACAAAACGATTCACGGCGACTCCAACCGCTTGGCCGCGAGCGCCGCCGGTTCGCTCTTCGGATACAGCGTTACGACTTGCTGCAGCACGGCGCGCGCTTTGTCGGGTTGACCGAGCGAGAAGTAGCAGTAACCGACCTTGAGCAGCGAATCGGGCACCTTGTTGCCTCGCGGGTAGGTCTCGATCGTAGCGCGGAACTCGACGAGCGCCCGGTCGAAATCCTTCTGCGCGTAGAACGCCTCGCCGATCCAATACTGCGCGTTGTCGGCGTAGTCGTGATGCGGATAGTGCGCGATGAACGCGTGCAGTGCGGTGAGCGCGTCGGCGTAGTTGCCTTGCTTCACGAGCTCGACGGCGGCGCGATACTCGACCCCGGCGTCGCCCGTGCGATCGGTCGGCGTGTCGCGATCGGCGCGAACGTGAGCCCGCGTCGCGCGCGCTGCGATCGGCACGCGGCGCGTGACCTCGAGGCGATCACTGGTCGAGACTTCGGGCACCGGCGCGAGCGGATCGAGCCCGACCGGCGCGGCGGCATGCGTTGGACGCTTCGGTAGCGCGGTGGTCGCGTCGTCGTCGAACGTCGCGGCCTTGCCGAGCGCGGCGTCACCTTCGTAGACGATCTCGCTGCCGTCGTCGGCGACCGCGACGACGCGTGCACCGTCGGGAGCCACCGGCGCGATCACGCCGTTCGCCTTGACGACTTCGATCGGCAGCGTCGGCACCGAGAGCTCGGACGGCGCGGTTTCTTTCGCGAGCGCGAGCTGATGTTCGAGATCCTTGATCTTGCGATCTTGTGAGCGACGGTCGACGCGCAACTCGGACACCGATGCGGTGAGCCGTCGATTGTCGTCGCGAACCGTCGACAGAGGCGACGCGCAAGCGCCAGCCCCCGCAACGACCAAGATCCACAGGCTCGATTTAATCACGGCCCCGAAATAGTAGAGCCCCGCGACCACCGACGCAAAGTTTCTCCGGGTTGCGCTATCGAAGCGCTTATTGAACGGCGCCTCGCGGCTACTTCGTCGCTGCGAGGATCTCGCCCGCGCCTTGAGCGAGCAGATCGTCGGCGAGTTGCTCGCCCATCATGATCGAGTCGTCCGGCCAGCCGGCGACCTCGCCGCGCAAGATCTTCGAGCCGTCCGGCATCCCGCACATGCCGGCGAGCACGAGCTCGTCGGTATCGTGATCGAACGCCGCGTGTGCCGCGAGCGGCGTCGTGCAGCTGCCGCCCATCTTCGATAGGAACGCTCGCTCGGCGATCACGCACGGGGCGGTCATCGCATCGTTGATCGCCTCGTAGGCCGCGGCTTCGACGTCGCGATCGTCGGCGCGGACCTCGATCGCGAGCACGCCTTGCGCGACCGCCGGGATCGAGATGTTCATCGGCAGTAGCTGCGTGATCTTATCGACCATACCGAGCCGGACCAGCCCGGCGGCGGCAAGCACGACCGCGTCGAACTCGCCGGCTTCGAGCTTTGCGATCCGGGTCGGCACGTTGCCCCGCAGCATCTTGATCTGCAGATCGGGGCGATGCGCGAGCAGCTGACACTGCCGGCGCATGCTCGAGGTCCCGACGACGGCGCCGTTCGGCAGCGAGTCGATGTCGCCGGGGCCGCGCATGCACAGCGCATCCCACGGCACCTCGCGCGACGACACCCCTGCGATCTTGAGCCCGGCGGCGAGCTCGGGCGGCAGATCCTTCATGCTGTGAACCGCGAGATCCGCGGTGCGTGCGAGCAACGCGTGCTCGATCTCCTTGACGAACAGTCCCTTGCCGCCGACCTTCGCGAGCGGGATGTCTTGGATCAGGTCTCCCGAGGTCTTGATGATCGCGAGCTCGACCTCGCAGCCCGGGCGCACCGCTTCGAGCCGTTCTTTGACGTGGTGGGCTTGCCAGAGCGCGAGCTGGCTGCCGCGAGTTGCGATCACGAAACGTCGTGCGGTCACGCTTGTGCCTTTCGCTCGGCCGATGGGTCTTGCGGCTCCGACGACGGACCGCCGGACTCGGGTTCATCCGCTGGCTCGCTGCCGTCGTCGGCCGCGAGCTCGAGCCCGAACAGATCGGCGAGTACGCTCGCGCGCAGCGAGCCTTCATCCGCCGCAGAGCCGCGCAGCGCCGCCGTCGGCTGATGCAGCAGCTTGTTGATCACGAGGCGAATCGTCCGCTGCATCGCTTCGCGACTCTGCGCCGGTGTGTGGTCGCGGCGCTCGAGCTGATCGAGCACCTTCTGCAGCTCGGCCTC
>CAZDGY010000466.1:0-5546 GCA_964504685.1 uncultured Kofleriaceae bacterium
CCGCTATGACTGCGCGATGCCGGTCGTAGCGTTGAGCGAAGCGGATCTCGTGGAGGCAGCAGATCTGTTGTCGCGCGCGGGCTTGCAGGGCGGCGCATCGAACGTCGGCCGTTATCTGCGGTGGCAACCGGATGGCGCGTGGAAGGTCGTGCGCGAGGGTCGGCTCGTCGGCATGGTGACGTTGCTCCGGTTCGGCCAGGTCGGCTTCGTCGGATGCATGGCGGTCGAGCCGGCGCTGCAAGGCGAGGGCATCGGTCGCGAGCTGCTCGAGCACGCGCACGACCACGGTAGTCGCCGCGGCGTGACGACGTTCGCGCTCGAGGCGACGCCGGTCGGCGAACGGCTCTATCGCAAGCTCGGCTACGTCGGCGAAGGCGAGACCGCGATCGTCGGCCGGACGGCGGCGGGCACGAGCTCGCTAGCGCTGATCGCGGATCGCGCGGGCATCGTCGAGCTCGACGCGCTCGCGACCGGCTCGTCGCGCGCGGTGATGATCGAAGCGCTGCTCGGGGACGCGCTGGGGGCGATCGCGCGAGTCGGCGAGCTCGTCGGCTATGGCCTCGCGCTCGGCGACCGGCTCGGCCCGGTGATCGCGCGCGATATCGGCGCCGGCCGTGCGCTCGTCGATCAGCTCGCGCCGGGCTGCGCGGTCGCGGCGGTGCCGGTGGCGAACGACGCGGCGATGGACGCGTTCGCGACGAACGGGTTCAGCGAAGCTCGGCGATTACGCCGGATGCGGCGCGGGCCGGTCGTCGCGATGCACGCGCCGTGGATCTGGGCGCTAGCGAGCCCGGGCGCCGGCTAGCGGACGCGGTACAACTGCGAGCATGATCATCGCGGTCGCCACCGATCACGCCGGGTTCGTGCTCAAAGCGAAGGCGATCGCCGCCATTGCCGCGCATGGTCATCAGCCGCTCGACTTGTCGCCCACGCTTGTCGAGGGCGATGACTATCCCGATGTCGCGCGCCTGCTCGGCGAGACGATCCAGCGCGGTGTCGCGCAACGCGGCGTGCTGATCTGCGGCAGTGGCGTCGGCGCGTCGGTCGCGGCATGCAAGCTGCCCGGGATTCGCGCGGCGGTGTGTCACGACACGTACTCGGCCCATCAGGGCGTCGAGCACGACGACATGAACGTGCTGACGCTCGGCGGGCGCGTGATCGGCGAAGAGCTGGTGACCGAGCTCGTCACCGCGTTTGTCGGCGCGACGTTCAGCGGCGAGCCGCGCCACGTCCGCCGGCTCGCGAAGATCGCCGCGCTCGAGCGACGTTAGAGCGCCACGCCGAGCTGGCGCAGTGCGCTGCGCGTGGTCGCTGCCGACGAGTGCTGGATCGTGCGGATGCCGAGCGCGGCGGCGGGCGCGCAATTCTCGGCGCGATCGTCGACGAACACGCACGCCTGCGCCGGGCGCTGCACGATCTCGAGCGCGCGCTGGTAGATCGCCGGATCCGGCTTCGCCAGTCCGAGGTAGCACGACGATAGAAAGCCGTGAAATCGGCGCTCGAGCTCGTATGTCGTGATCCGATAGCCGTTGAGCTCGCGCGACTCGTTGTTGAGCGCGAACACTCGGTAGCGGCCGCAGCGCACGACATCGTCGAGTACCGCGAGCGTCTCGTCATACGGCTTGGACTGGCCTTGCATGAACGCGATGAAGTCGGCGCGCGAGAACGTGCGCGGGCGATCGAACACGACGCGATCGAGATAGCTGTCGAGTGTGATCGCCGAGCGGTCGAGATCGATCGCGAGTGCGCGGTGGCGTTGCTCGAACTCGGCGTCGAGCGCGAACTGGGTGACCGCGAGGCCGCGCGAGTCGTGATCCCAACCATTCGTCAGCAACACGCCGCCGATGTCGAAGAACACGACCTCCGGCTCAGCCACCGGGCGTGAGCTCCCGCCACGCATGGCCATCGCGCTGGATCATCTCGTTCGCCGACGCCGGCCCCGCCGAGCCCGGCTCGTAAAGCTCGACCCCGGGTGACGCGTCCCAGATCTGCAACACCGGATCGATCAACGCCCACGCGCGATCGACCGCGTCACGCCGGTTGAACAGCGTCGCGTCGCCGCGCATGCAATCGAGCAGCAGGCGCTCGTAGGCCTCCGCGATCGGGCGCTTGAACGCGTCGGCGTACGTCATGTTCATGTGGACGTTGCCGACCTCGATGTTGTCGCCGGGGACCTTCGCGGCAAACCGAAGCGAGATGCCTTCGTGCGGCTGGATCGTCAGCGTCAGCACCGCCGGTTGCAGCACGCTGCCCGCGGCTTCTTCCTTGAACAGCATCAGCGGCACGGCCTTGAAGTGAATCGCGACCTCGGTGAGCCGCTCGGTCATCTTCTTGCCAGCGCGCAGATAGAACGGCACGCCTTGCCAGCGCCAGCTATCGATCATGAAACGCATCGCCGCGTAGGTCGGGGTCTGCGAGTTCTTCGCCACGCCTGGCTCATCGCGGTAGCCGCGGTATTGCCCGCGCACGCACTCGGTCGCGACGTCGACGAGGGTCGGGTTGCGGACCGAGCGCAAGACCTGCGATTTCTCGTCGCGGATGTCGTCGGCGTTGAACGACGCCGGTACCTCCATTGTCACCAGCGACAGCACTTGCAGCAGGTGGTTCTGAATGATGTCGCGGACGACGCCGGTCGATTCATAGAATGCGCCGCGTCCTTCGATGCCGATCGATTCCGCCGCGGTGATCTCGACGTAGTCGACGTGGTTGCGATTCCAGATCGGCTCGAAGATCGAGTTGCCGAAGCGCAGGACCAAGATGTTCTGCACCGTCTCTTTGCCGAGGTAGTGGTCGATGCGAAAGATCTGACTCTCGTCGAGATGCTTCGCGATCAGGTCGTTGAGCTCGGTGGCGGTCGCGAAGTTGCGACCGAACGGCTTCTCGACGATGACGCGACAGGTATTCTCGTGACCGACGCCAGTGCCGTGCTCGATCAACCCGTGTTGGCTGAGCTTCTCGAGGATCAGCGAGAACACCGCGGGCGGCGTCGCGAAATAGAATAGCCGGTTGCCGCGCGTGCCTTTCGCCTTGGCCTGTTCGAGCTTGGCCTTGAGCGCGACGTAGGTCGCATCGTCGGCAAATTCGCCGCCGACATAGTCGAGCATGCTGACGAACTTGTCCCACGCCGCGGGTTGGAGCTTCTGTCGCGAGAACTCGGCGACGCCATCGTGGAACTTCGCTGCGAGGTCCTTGACCGGAATCTGACCGCGCGACACGCCGATGATCATCGTCGGGTCCGAGATCGACTTGTCGAGCATCACGTTGTACAGCGCCGGTGCGAGCTTGCGCCCAGCGAGATCGCCGGTCGCGCCGAAAATCACGATGGCGCACGGGTCGGGGCGGCGTTTTTTCCGGTTCTGATCGCCGAGGATTTCGCCGACGAGGTTCGGGGGCGGGATGGTCTCACTCATTGCGCATGGTCTTTCGTGGTGGCGTGATGGGCTGCGCCGAGGAGCGCAGCGCGAGGCTCGAGAGCGACGCGGACCCCGAGAGCGCGCGTCCAGTTGGAGAATCGTCCTTTGGCATTGAATCGCTCGATCAGTCCGCCGCGTTGCAGGATCGGCAGCACCTTCGGCGGGATGCCGCCGCCGAGTACGACGCCGCCGAGCGCGAGCGAGCGCAGTGCGAGGTTGCTGGCTTCGGCCCCGAGCAGTGCGGCGAATCGATCGAGCGCTGAGATGCAACACGGATCAGTTCCCGCGACCGCGGCTCGCGACACCGCCGCGTTGCGATCGCCGCTCGCGATCTGTTGCGCGAGCCATGCGGGCTCCGGTGCGTTCGAGCGTTCGCGCTCGAAGCTGTAGAGGTCGCCGATGCCAGCGCCGCACAGCACGCGTTCGTTGCTGACGTGATCGCCGTAACGTTTGCGCAGAAAGCGTACGAGCTCGAATTCGTCATCGGTCATCGCGGCGAAATCGGCATGGCCGCCTTCCGACGGCAGCGCGCGGTACTCGCCGCCGACCGAGACCAACACCGCCTCGCCGAGACCCGTGCCTGGCGCGATCACCGCGATCGTGCCGTCGCTCACCGCGTTCGTCGGCGCTTGCAGCACCGCAAACTTGTCAGCGGGCAACGCGAGCATCCCGAACGCGGTCGCTTGCAGATCGTTGAGCAGCGTGACGCGGGCGTCGCCGAGGCGCTGCGACAAGGACGGCGTCGCGATCGTCCAGGGTAGATTCGTGATCTTCGCGCTGTCGCCGATCACGGGGCCCGCCACCCCGAAGCACGCCGCGGTCACTCGCTCCGGCGCGAACGCATCGATCACCGCCTCGAGCGACGCGAAGTCCGCCGACTTGAACTCCTGTGTCCGCACCTGCGCGAGACCTTCGCCGAAAGTCGCGAGCACGGTCTTCGTGCCGCCGATGTCGCCCGCGAGGATCACCTCGTCGTCCCGAGCTTGGACGCCGCGGCTTCATCGACGAGCCACGTCGCGTTATCGATCAACTGCGCCGGGAACGCCTTGCCGTCGCGCGGTCCTTCGAGCACCGCGTGCAGGGCAGGGGCCTTGTCGCCGCCGGCGACGAGGAAGCGCACGGCGCGCGTCGCGTTGATCGCGCGAGCGGTCAGCGTGATCCGCGTCGTCTTGCCTTTCGCGACCGGCGAGTCGACCGGATTGGCGACCACCCAGTGAGTCGTGTCGTCGAGTGCAGGTGAGTGCGGAAACAACGACGCGGTGTGACCGTCGGGTCCCATGCCCTGGAGCGCGAGGTCGCTGACCGGCGGTTGACCGAGCGCGGCGACCAGCGCGCGTTGATAGTCGGCGGCGGCCTTCGTCGGCTCGAGCTCGCCCGCGATGCGATGGACTCGCCGCTCGTCGAGCTGCAGCGGTTCGATCAAGGCCTCGCGCGTCATCCGGTAGTTCGAGTCGGCGTCGGTGGGCGCAACCGAGCGCTCGTCGCCCCACCACAGCTCGACCTTGTCCCACGCGAGCGCGGTCGGGCCGCGATCGGCGAGCAGGCTGAACAGCCGCTTCGGGGTCGAGCCTCCAGACAACAAGACATGGAACACCCCGCGCGCCGCGATCGCCGCTTTGCCGAGTGCGATGAAGTCATCCGCCGCGGCGCGGCTCAGCGCATCGAGATCCGCAAACCGCCGGACCTCAACCACCCGTCGGCCTCTCGACGTGACCACCGAACTGGAACCGCATCGCCGACAACATCTTCTCGGCGAACGTGTGCTCCTGGCGCGATCGGAACCGCGTGTACAGCGATGCCGTGATCACTTCGGCCGGCACCGCCTCTTCGATCGCGGCCATCACCGTCCACCGGCCTTCGCCGGAGTCCTCGACCGAGCCCGTCATCTTCGCGAGCGTCGGATCGGCGACGAGCGCCTTCGCGGTGAGATCGATCAGCCACGAGCTCAGCACGCTACCGCGCCGCCAAACCTCGGCGATGTCGCCGAGCGGCAAGTTGAATTTGTGATCGTCGGCGACGCCGGCGTTCATCGCGCCCTTCATGATGTCGAAGCCCTCGGCGATCGCCTGCATCACGCCGTACTCGATGCCGTTGTGAACCATCTTGACGAAGTGACCGCTGCCGGTCGGGCCG
>CAZDGY010000467.1:0-5536 GCA_964504685.1 uncultured Kofleriaceae bacterium
GCCCGCCCTTCCAGGAGTAACGCAGCAACTTCATCGGCTCGACCGCAAGCACCTCGCAATCGACGACGCCGTCCCACTTGCCGGGGATCGGTTCAGCCCGAAAATTGAACTTGTGGCCTACGACCGGCTTGATGTCGTTGTCCATGAGCCATTTCGCGAGCAGCGCCGGCTCGGTCAACGCGCGCCACACCTTCGCGGGCGACTGCGCCAGATCGTAGTCAACTTCGATCGATTGCGTCTCAGTCATCATCGAGCTCCTCCAACGTAGATTGCAGTTTCGCCAGGCGGCGCTTCCAGAACTTCTCGTAATGCGAGAGCCAGTCGAACAGTGGGGCGAGCCCCGCGGGCTCGGCGCGATACATCCGGTGGCGACCGACTTGCCGCGGCGCGACAAGCCCGGCGTCGCGCAACACGGCGAGGTGCTGCGAGACCGCCGGCTGGGACACGCGCAACCCACTCGTTAGCTCGGTGACCGACGCTTCGCCGGTCAACAGTCGCTCGAACAGCGCTCGTCGGGTCGGATCCCCGAGGGCGCGGAACAGTTCGGCGTGAGCCATGGATGACATATAAGTCTATACTTATGTATTTGTCAACCGTGTTCTGGCTAGAAAGCTCCGGAGCGTGCGTACCTCGCGCAGGTCGCCGCGCACGCTGCGACGGAGCCGCACGGTCGGTGATCGGGTCTCTCTACGCCGTGCTCGTAAGGTCGACTGCACTCCGAGCGCAATCCGCGCGCGAGCCGCCCAACGCAACTACATGTGATGGCGTGGTCTTACGGTTGCAGGTCGCTGTTAGCGGAGAGGAGACCCGAAATGCATCAGACAATGATCGTGTCCTCGGATCGTTCGATGGCGCGACAGGGGGATGTGATTCAGGTGGCGACGCCGCTCGATGCGATCGTCCAGCTCGAGACGCCCGAGCTCGTGAGCCGTGTAGTGCTCACCGGCTCGTTCGCGACGAATCGCGAGCTCGCTACGTTTCTCACCGATTCCTATCCGACCGTCGAGATCGAGTGCGAGGGGTAGCAGTGTGGGCAGCCGCTGATCGGATCGAGAGGACGATTTCGGACCTGACGCTAGGAACAGTGATCGTTCTATTTCACGTCGTGACGTCCTCGCGCGACCAAGCGCGAATCGCCCAGCAACGGCTCGCTGCCGACCAACGGCGCAACGACCCGGCTGCCGACCTCAATTAGTTAGCGATATGGTCGCGCGATGCGGCACCTCGCGCTGATCCTTGCCGCGACTACTGGTTCGATCACCGCCTAAGTCCTCAGCCGACTTCGCCGGCTATGGCGGACTCAAGTTCCGCGACGCGCCGGCGAAGCTCAAAGACTCGACAAAGCGCTGCTCCTCGTCAGCAAGCACCTGCAGATCGTCGTCGGCTTCGCGATGACGTTGTCCGGCGATCACTGCGCTGCGATCGAGAAGGCGCTCGACGCGGCAAGCTCAAGCCGTAGCCGCTGTAAGGCGGGCGTAAGGTTTCGGCGTGACGGATGCTCGTGCTCGCCAAGCGCGTTGCGTTCGCAGAGGATCGTCGAATGCGCACCCTGCTCCTGACCTTGGTTTCGCTCGCGGCGGCGATGGCGCGGGCTCACGCTGCGGCTCCGATATCCGCAGGCACAGCGCTCGTGTCCGGCATCTCGGCCGACGACGCGCGCCACCTGCTTGCGGTCGGCCGCGCAGGTCGCGCGTTCGCGAGCAACGATAGCGGCGCGACGTGGACCTCCCAGCAGTTGCCGACCCACGAGGAGCTCTACGCGGTGTGGAGCGATCCGAACGGCCACGCGGTCGCGGTCGGCGAACACGGAGCGGCGAGCTACCTCGATCACGGCACGTGGAAGCTCGCCGCGACCGACACGACCGAGACGCTGCGTGCAGTCTGGGGCGACGACAAGTGGATCGTCGCGGTCGGCGGCGACAACCACGGCGACGAAGAGAGCGGCGTGATCGCGTGGTCGGGTGATGCCGGCGCGACGTGGAGCCACTCGGTCGTGCACGACACGATGCTCACCGCGGTCGCGGGCAGCGACCCCGATCATGTCATCGCGATCGGCAGCCACGGCGCGATCTACGGCACCGCGAGCCGGTTCAGCTGGCGACCGATCGCGGTGCCGTTCGTCGAGCGTTGGGGCGATGGCGGTCGCGCCATCACGAGCGCGCTCGGCCTCGATACCGGCGTCGCGATCGCCCGGCTCGGCACGCGCTGGTTCGTGCTCGACAGCGGCGGCGGCGTGTTCACGTCGTCGGACGGTCTCGCATGGCAGCGCGACGACGCGCTCGGACCCGATCGCAGCCTGTTCTTCTCCACGACCGGCTTGGTCGCGCGCGGCAGCGAGCTTGTCGCACTCGACCGCTGGGGCCGCCGAGCGCGACGCATCGGCGCGTGGGCTAACGCACCGACGAGCTCGCACCCGACCGGCGCACCGGCGTTTGCGGCGTACACCGCGACCGCGAGAGGCGTGATCTACGCGGTCGGCTACGAAGGAGGGACCACGGCGAACCCGATCTACTTTTCGGGCGCCGGCTGCCCGGTCGGTGCGACCGCCGCGTCGTGCCCGCCGTACATCGATCTGCCGTACGTCGGCGTGATCGCGCGCTCGACCGATGGCGGCGCGACCTGGACCTCGCTCGTTCGCTAACCGTTAGGCGGCGACTCGAGGCTGATCCGGCCGATGACCCCGTCGCGAAAGTCACTGATGAACTGCTCCGCCGCCTTGTGCAGATCGACGGTGCCTCCGCGTTGTAGCCCGCCGCGGCGCCTGCCGATCTCGAACAGCAGCACCTCGGCGCTCGCCGGCGGCGCAGCGAGCTTGTAGCGCGCGCACACCAGCGCCGGGTAATGCGCCAACAGGTGCTCGGCGCCGAATAACCCGACCGTCAGAAAGTCGATCGCGGTCGACGGGATCGAGCCGACGAACGCGAGCCGGAGTGCGCCCTGCTCGTCCTCGATCTTCGGCCACATGATGCCGGGGCTGTCGGTGATCGTCATGCCGTTGCCGAGCACGAGCGCCTGTTGCTCCTTCGTCACCGCTGGCTTGTCGCTCACCTTCGCGACGAGGCGTCCGGCGAGCGTATTGATCAGCGTCGACTTGCCGACATTCGGCACGCCCGCGATCAGCGCGCGCACCTTCTTGTCGGCGCCGCGATGCCGCGCGAGCCCCTCGCAGAGCTGCGCGATCCGCTTGCGCGTGTCCGCCGGGCGCTCGGTGGTCGACGCAAACGCGCGGACCTCGCCGACCTGAAAGTAGTCGAGCCATGCACGCGTGACGTCCGGATCTGCGAGGTCGCTCTTGGTCAGCACCTTGATGCACGGCTTGTCGCGGCGTAGCTCGGCGATCACGGGGTTCGTGCTCGAGGCCGGCAACCGCGCATCGAGCACCTCGATCACGACATCTTGCGACGGCATCAGCGCGGCCAGCTCGCGCCGGCCTCTCGTCATGTGGCCCGGGTACCACTGCAGCGTCATCAGCCGCCGTTCTACACCTCCGGCGCGCTACGTGTACCGGCGCTCCGGCTCCAGCTTCTCGAGCACGCCGCTATTTCAGCGCGTCGACGAGCCGCTGCCACTTCGGCAGCTGTTCGCGACCGCGACACGCCTCGTAGTATCGCTCGACTTCGAGCCGGCGGCCGACGTAGACCAGCGCACGCGCGAGAGCGTAGGCCGCATCGGAGAGTCGATTGGGTGGCGGCGTCACCGCGCAGATGAATAGCTGCGCCGTGGCCGCGTTTGCGTCGCCGTAGTCGATCATGATCTTGCCCAGGGTGCAGCTCGCGACGACTGCGGTCGAGATGTCTTGCGCGACGCGCAGCCCGTGAGCTGCGAGCTCTCTCGCACGCGCGTACTCACCGGCGTCGCGGGCAACCTCCGCGAGCTCGAGAGAAACGCGCAGACAATCCTCTGCGGAGTGGGTGAGCGCGAGCGCGCGCTCGAACGTCGCGTAGGCCGCGGCGGCGTCGCCGGCAGATCGGTACAACCGGGCCAGCCGCTGGCGAAGCACCGCATCGGTGGGCTCGAGCTCGACCCAGCGCTCGACAAACCCGATCTCCGCCTTGGGGTTGCCGCGCACGCACTTGATCGCATTCGCGAGCACCACGTGGTCCCTCGGATGGCGTTCGACCGCGCGGCCCCACCGCCTCACCACCTCGCCCTTGACGTCTTTATCGCTAAGCGCGATGTGCCACATGTCGCCGAGGTCGACCTCCGGCGCATGTTCGATTAGCCAATACAGGTGCTCGGAATCCGGCACCTTCGTGTCACGACTGCGTGCTGCCTCGGCGCCGGCGAGGACAACGTGCGCCCGGACATCGTTCGGATCGCGCTTGATCGCCGTCCGATAGGGCTCGATCCGCTCCGGCCGCCCCTTCTGCTCGGACCAATGCGCCACGAGGCCTTCCTCGAACAACGCCTGCCACTCGTTCACGCCCTCCTCCATCGTCACAACGGTCAGTCGTCGAGATGGGTCGGTCGCTTGCGGCCTTCGATGAACGCGTCGAGCTCTTGCTCTTCGATCGAGCCCTCGTCGATCGGCGCATCGCCGTCGCGCGCTTCGAGCTCTTCGACCTGTAGCTCGTCGGGATCGGCGAGCTGGACCGAGCCCGCGGCGATCTGGTGCGGTCGACGCGGCAGATCGGTGTCGGCCTCTTCGTCGTCGTACGGCGCCTCCTCGATCTCGATGTCGAGCTCCGGCGCCGCGCCCGCCTCGAGCTTCTTGCCGATGATGCAGCCGGCTTTGACCGTCACCTGGAACGGCCGGCCATCGAAGTAGGCGTCGATCGCTTCCTTGATGTACCAGAACACGTCCTGCATCTCTTGGCCGGCGCCTGCGATGTCTTTCCAATCGGCGAGCGGGCCGTACTCGATCACCGGCGCGAAGAAGAACTCGCGCGAGCTCTTGAACAACAGTGTGAACTCTTCGATCACGATCTCGCCGTCGAGACCGGCGCTCTCGATGCAGCGCTCGACGTAATCGACGGTCGGATAACGGGCGATCTGTTTCTCGAGGCGATCGAGCGCGTCGTGCTTGTCGTGCTTGATCAGCACCTCGCGATACAGGTCGTGGAACTCTTCGAACGTACCGATCAGCGGCAGCGTGCACCGCACTTCACCACCGCGCTTGGCGACGCGAGCGAAGTCGCGCAACGCGATCTCGAGGCTCGGCATCTCGGCGAGCCCGAGGTTGCACACGACGAGGTCGTAGACGTCGTCGGCGAACGACAGCTTCGGCACCGGACTCTCGGTGCGGAAGAACACGCCCTTCTTGCCGAGCGGACCGAGGCCGGCGCCCTTGCGGCGCGCGACATCGAGCATCGCGCTCGAGGCATCGATCGCGATCAGCCGACTGCCTTCACTCATCCGGCGCAAGATCTCGACGGTCGGGTAACCGGTGCCGCACGAGATGTCGAGCACCTGGCCGCGCGCCGGCACGCTCAGGTTTCGCAGCAACATCTTCCCGAAGCGCGTCCCCCACACGGGCGCGATCTCTTCGTCGTAGATGCGCGCTAGCTTCTCGACCTTGAGGCTGCGCTTGTTCTGG
>CAZDGY010000468.1:0-5527 GCA_964504685.1 uncultured Kofleriaceae bacterium
CATGCAGCCGGGCTTCAAGTGGCCCTCGCGCACGCGCACCTTAGTGATGAACGTTCCGTTGGTCGAGCGCTGGTCGATCACGACCCAGCTCGTGTCGTCCTGGACGATCCGGCAGTGATAGCGAGACACCGTGTCGTCGTGAAGGACGACGTCGTTGTCTTCCATCGAGCCGATCCGGATCTCCTCTTTATCGAACGTCCATTCGCGCGACGGGTCGTCCGCTGCCTGCAAGATGCACTTGCGCAGATGCAGCAGCGGACCTTGGTCGAGGTAGCTGACCTTGGTCGGCGGCACGAAGTCGGGAAACTTCTTCACGGACTCGGGCCATCATATGCCGGAACTCTCGACGCTGTCAGCGCATCGCGCTCTGTTGCGCCACGGGGTGCTGGAGCTGCCAGGACCGCTCGCGCCACGTTACGGACAGCGCATTGCGCTCGCGAGCGACCCGCACGACCTCGTTGGTCGACAGCGCGGTCGCGGCGACGACCACGTGGCGATCGTTCGCGTTGACCCCAGGCGATGCGTCGCGCTGCCCGTAGACCACGAAGATCACGCGGTCGGAGTTGATGCCATCACCGACGAGTCGGGCGCCGACGGCTTCGGCGCGGCGCAACGCGAGGTCATCGTTGTATGCGGAGTCGCCCGAGCGATCGGTGTGACCTTCGAGGATGACGCGATTGCCGGGATGTGCGGCCAGCCAGTGCGCGGCATGGTCGACCGACGCGAGCTCGTTGATGTCGAGCCGCGACGAATCGAACCCGAACGGCACGAGCTCGGACGGATCGATCGGGCTGGTGCCGCTCGACGCGACGGTGCTGCGGTCGACGCCCAACGGCGGCACGTGAGTCGACACGAAGTCAGGCCCTTTAGGCGCCGGATCCGCACTCGCGACCGCCGCGAGCGCGAACGAGCCGACGAACATAGAAGCGAACGTGTGGAGCTGCATGGCGGACCTCCGCCACAGGTAGTTCAACTACCGTGCCGGCCACGCCTGCGGCGCGCGATCAGGACGAAGCCGCCTGCAATCGCGATCACCGCCACTGCGCCGAGCGGGTACGCCCAGCGGGCACCGTGCGGACTTGCCTCGGTGATGCACACGCCGTCGGCGGTGACGGTCGATCGCGCGCCCGCGGTGAAGTGCAGCTCGAGCCCGTTGTCCTCGAGCGGTCCACCGGGACCGGCGAAGCGATAGTCGTTCGTTGGATCGCTCGTCGGGCCGACCCGCGTCTTTTCGATCGTGACGCCGGGGCTGTCCTCGACTCGCGCCTCGGTCTCGCCTGGGTTCACCACGCGAAACCGATCGCGCAGCGTGACCACGTGTGGCCCGCGCGCGGTCGGCAGGCAGAGGTACGCGACCAGGTCGACCGAGAACGCGCCCGCGGTCGTGAGGTCGGACCCGAAGCCGACATCGACGCTGGCCCACGTGACGCGGTGCTCCGAACCGTCGATCTCGACATCCAGCGCTGGCCCGACCTCTGCCGCGACGCGGTCGCCGAACGCCTTGGCCTCGGCCGGACTTAGCTTGCCGTCGTGGTTGGTATCGATGCGTTGGCGTTCGCCCGCGCCCGGAACCTCGCCATAAAACACGGTGTAAGCCAGCCGCACGCGATCGCCGAGCGGCGTCAGCTTGAGGTACCGGTTGTTGTCGTCGACGGACGGGGCAACGTGCGCCCGCGCGGCGGAGGCCGACGTGATCACCGCCACGACCGCGACGGCCCGGCACAGCGCTGGAAGAACAGATCGGGACACTTGTTACAAACGGATTGACGGGGTCGGAATCGCCGTGGTTCAGTGCGCCGCGAGGACGCATGAAGAAGCTTCTACTTTGCACGATGTTCGCCGGCGCGTGGGGCTGCAACAACGGTGGCACCGTCGATCACCACCTGTTCACGCCGAAGCCGGAGTGCATGGGCGCGGACTTGGTCCCGTACATGGGAACGTCGCCGCAGGTCATCTCGACGCTCGCGATCGGCAGCGTCGCCGACGGCTTCGACCTCGACGGCAACGGCACGCCGGACAACAAGCTCGCGGCGGTCGGCAGCCTCGCGCAGAGCGCGATCACGACTTCGCTGATGAACAACGAGATCGTGATCCCCCTCGAGTTTTTCGGCCTGACCTCGGCGACCGACGACTCGTGCGTCAAGTTCGGGATCTATCTCGCCGACTACAACCGCGACGAGGACATGGACGGCAAGAAGACCGCGCACTCGGGCGGCGACTGCAACGATCACGACGCGACGATCTTTCCGGGTGCGGCGGAGGTCGCGGGCGACGGCAAAGACAACAACTGCGATGGCCTCGCCGACGAGATCGGCCCTGGCCAGCCGAACACGACCGACACGATGGATCGCGATCACGACGGCCAGACCGTCGCGGACGGCGATTGCGACGATACCGACGCCACCGTCTACAAAGGCGCGCCGGAGATCTGCGGCGACGGCAAGGACAACGACTGCGACGGCATCGCCGATCGCACGACCGCCGATCCGACGGTGTGCAGCCCGTTCAACGCGGCCGCGCCGGTCGACGTCTACCTCGATCCACTGTCGTTCGACGACAGCGGCAACCCGGTCATCGCGTTCAAGGACGGCTCGATCGTCGGCGGCGTGCTCAACGCCGGTCCGGGGCTGTTCGGCGTCAACATCCCGGTGTCGGATGGCATCACGCTCGACCTCCAGATCAGCGGCGCGACGATCCAAGCGAACGCGGTGATGATGGGCGACTCGATCGTGTTCACCGGCGGCCGGCTCGGCGGCGTGCTCGATGCCAAGACGATGGACACGCTGCGCGGCCTCAACGTCTCGCAGATCGGCCTGACCGCTGAAGACTCGCTACTCGACGCGACGTTCGCGAACATCCTCGGCCCGCTGCTCGCGCTGCCGAAGGGCAACGCGGCGGTGCATAAGAAGAACGCTGGTTGCCGCACGCCCGACATCGATGTCGATGGCGACGGCCTCGAGTCGTTCTGCGATTCGACCGCGAACTCGGCCGAAGACATGAAGGTCGTCGACGTATGCATCGACGGCGATGGCACCGAGATCGACGATGTGGTCAACGGCGACGGTACGGTCACCCAGTGCACGACCGCGGTCGACTCGAAGGGCAACCCGCGGTTCGTCGACGGCATCTCGGTCGAGCTGAACTTCACGACCTCGCCGATCAAGTCGATCAAGCCGCCGACGCAGTGACGCCGCTCCTGCTGGCGTCGGCGTCTCCGCGCCGGCGCGCGCTGCTCGAGCAAGCTGGCGTAGCGCTCGAGATCCGAGCCGCGAACGTCGACGAGAGCCCGCTCGCCGGTGAGCCGCCGCGGGCGTATGTCGCGCGGATCGCGGCGGCGAAAGCACAAGCGGTCGCGCGCGCGCCCGGCCAGTTCGTGCTCGCCGCCGATACCACGGTGACGATCGCGGGCGCGATCCTCGGCAAGGCCGAGACCGAAGGCGAGGCCGCGGCGATGCTGTTGCAGCTGGCGGGGCGCGTCCATCAAGTCATCACCGCGTTCACCGTGATCGGAGACGACCACCGCCACGATGGCATCGTGTCGACCGATGTGGCGATGGTCGCATTCGACCCCGCGACGATCGTCGACTACGTCGCATCGGGGGAGTGGCGCGGCAAGGCCGGCGCCTACGCGATCCAAGGCATCGCCGCGGGGCTCGTGCGCGAGGTCCATGGCTCGGTCACGAACGTGATCGGCTTGCCGCTCGCCGAGGTGCTCGCGGTGCTGCGCGCGCTCGGTGCGCCGGCGGAACGCCTCGCGCTCGGGATTCCAGCATGACCGCGATCGGCGACAACTGGCGAGCGGTGCGCGCGCGGGTCGACGCGGCCTGCGAGCGCGCCGGCAGAGCGCCGAGCGACGTCACGTTGATCGCGGTGTCGAAGCTCCAGCCCGCGGGCGCGGTCGGGCAAGCGTACGCGGCGGGTGCTCGCGATTTCGGCGAGAACTACGCGCAGGAGCTCGCGGCCAAGCGCGGTGAGGTCGCGGCCGACGCGCGCTGGCACTTCATCGGCCGGCTCCAGCGCAACAAGGCCAAGCTCGTCGCCGGCCAGGTCGCGCTCGTTCACGCGGTCGACTCGGTCGAGCTCGCGGTCGAGCTCGGCAAGCGCGCGGGCGGTGCGGTGCAACGGGTGCTGCTCGCGGTCAACGTCAGCGGCGAGGCGACGAAGACCGGCAGCACCACCGGTGACGCGTCGGCGCTCGCCCGAGCGATCGCCGATACGGCCGGGGTTCGGCTCGACGGCTTGATGACGATGCCACCGCCATCGGACGATGGCGAGGCGAGTCGCCCGTACTTCGTCGCGCTCGCCGAGCTGCGCACGCGACTGCGTGACGAGCTCGGCATCGCGTTGCCCGTATTATCGATGGGGATGAGCGGCGACTTCGAGGTCGCGATCGCCTGCGGCACGACCCACGTGCGCGTCGGAACCGCGATCTTCGGCCCGCGCCCGGTGGGCTGACTACCAGGTCCGCCAGCGCTGCAACGGCCGGAACAGACTGTCGGACGGGTAGGTTAGGGTAGGGCGTGCGAATCCTCGGCATCGACCCCGGCAGTCGGGTGTGCGGCTACGGCGTCATCGACGACGCCGGTGGGGAGCTGCGCTACGTCGAATGTGGCGTGTTGACCGCACCGGCCGACCGCGCGATGGAGATCCGACTCGGCGAGATCGCGCGCGGCTTGCGCGAAGTGATCGACGAGCTCGCGCCGACGGTCGTCGCGATCGAAGACGTGTTCACGCATGCGAACCCGCGCAGCGCGCTCGCGCTCGCCCAAGCGCGCGGCATGGCGCTCGCGGTATGCGGGCTCGCCGGCCTGCGCGTCTCGTCGTATCCACCGGCGCTCGTCAAGAAGGCGGTCGCGGGCTCCGGCGGCGCGAGCAAAGACCAGATCGGCCGGATGGTGCGCGTGCTGATCGGCATGCGCAGCCTGCCCCGCGCGGATGCGAGCGATGCGCTCGCGGTCGCGATCACGCACGGACGCACCACGCGAGTGAGCGCCGCGAAGATCGTCCCGGCAGTCGAGGTCCGGGTGACCGCGGCGCGCGTCGTCCAGCGAGGCCGATCGTGATCGCACGGCTCGCGGGCGTGTTAGTCGAGCGCTTGCCGACTCGCGTCGTCGTCGATTGCGGCGGCGTCGGCTACGACGTCGTGTGCTCGCAGTACACGTTGGCGGCGCTGCCGAGCGAGGGCGAGGACGTCACGCTGCGCATCTACACGCATGTCACCGACGCGAAGATGTCGCTGTTCGGCTTTGCCGACGCGCAAGAGCGCGCGTTGTTCGACTTGCTGATCACGGTCAAGAACGTGGGCCCGACCACCGCGATCGCGATCCTGTCGGGCTCGAGTCCGCGTGATATCGCCACGCTGATCATGCGCGAGGATGTCGTGGGCTTGACCCGGATCAAAGGCGTCGGCAAGAAGACCGCCGAGCTCACGGTCGTCGAGCTCCATGACAAGTGTGCGGAGCTCGTGCTCGGTTGGGATGCCGGCGGCGCGCTGCGGCCGAGCGCGAACGGATCGATCGTCGCGCCG
>CAZDGY010000469.1:0-5526 GCA_964504685.1 uncultured Kofleriaceae bacterium
GCTCGGTCAGGCCCGATGCGCCGTGGTGCTTCGTGTTCCAGTCGTCCATCGCGGCGAGCACCTCGTCGGGCTGATGGATCACGACGTCGGGCCCGATCGCGATCTCGTTGAGCTCGCCGTCGGTGAGGATCGTCGCCATCTCGATGATCTTCTCGCGCTAGGGATCGAGGCCAGTCATCTCCATGTCGAGCCAGACCAAGACGTCGCTGGAGGCCATCGCAGCGACGTTAGCGCATTCCCCTAGGCCGCGCGATGAGCGGCGGCGTCGGCGGCGGGCGGCAAGCCCCAATCCGTTTGATAGCGATAGAACTCCCGCGCCGAGGTCACGCCGTTATCCTGGACGATCGCGAGCGAGTCGAGCGGCACGAGCGACGGATGCGGCTGGCCACACGCGGCGGCGAGGTTGATCAGCTCCTTGCGCAGCGTGGCGATGTAGTTCGCTAGGCGGGCCGACTTCAGTGTCGGATCGAGGCCGCGCATCAACCACTTGTTCTGCGTGGCGACGCCGGTCGGGCAGTGGCCGGTGTGGCAGCGCTGCGCCTGAATGCAGCCGATCGACATCATCGCCTCGCGCGCGACGTTGACGAGATCGCAGCCAAGGCCGATCGCGAGCAGGGCGTTCTCCGGGAAGCCGAGCTTGCCCGAGCCGATGAACACGACCTGATGGTGCACGCCTTCTTCGGCGAACGTGCGATAGACCTCGGTGAATCCGAGCCGAAACGGCAGGGCGACGTGGTCGGTGAACACCAGCGGCGCCGCGCCGGTACCGCCTTCGCCGCCGTCGATCGTGATGAAGTCCGGCCCGCGTCGAGTCTTGCCGATCTGCTGCGCGAGATCGCGCCAGAACCCGAGGTCGCCGACCGCGCTCTTGATCCCGACCGGCAAGCCGGTGCGATCGGCGATCATCTCGATGAAGTCGAGCATGCTCGACGTGTCCGAGAACGCGGAGTGCTGCGCCGGCGAGATGCAGTCTTTGGCGAGCGGAATACCGCGGATCTTCGCGATCTCCGGCGTGACCTTCGCGGCCGGCAGCACACCGCCCAGCCCGGGCTTCGCGCCCTGGGATAGCTTGATCTCGATCGCGCGGACCTTCGCCGACGCGACCGATTCGAGGAACCGCTCGATCGAGAACGAGCCGTTCTCGTTGCGACAGCCGAAATAGCCGGTGCCGACCTGCCAGATGATGTCGCCGCCCTTGCGGTGAAAATCGGAGATGCCGCCTTCGCCGGTGTTCTGGAGCGCGCCGGCGAGCGCGACGCCGCGGTTGATCGCCTCGACTGCCGACGACGACAGCGAGCCGTAACTCATCGCCGACGTGTTGACGATCGACGTCGGCCGGAACGCGAGCTTGCGTTCGCGATACCCGCCGAGCACGCGGATGCACGGCAACTTGTACGACGGATCGTGTCCGTGCTCGCCCGGGTGCGGCACGTGGATCGGAAACGCACTGTGGCGGATCAAGATGTAGCCAGGTCGCTCGATATCGTTGTCGGTGCCGAATCCGAAGTAGTTGTTCTCTTTCTTCGCCGACGAATAGATCCACCGTCGCTGATCGCGCGAGAATGGCCGTTCCTCGTCGTTCGACGTGACGATGTATTGCCGGATCTCCGGACCGATCGCCTCGAGCCAATACCGGAAGTGACCGACGATCGGGAAGTTGCGCAGGATCGCATGGCGCTTCTGCGTGACGTCATGCAAGGCGACGAGCGCGAGGAACGCGACGAAGCCGATGCCGATCCAAGCCCACGGCGACATGCCGCCATCTTAACCGCTAGTCGCCAGACCAGTAGCGGACCGCGCCGGTATCCATGTGGACGAACTTGCTCTCGAGGTAGAGCCCGACGCCGCCGGCGTGCTGCGCTTTCGCCCACGCGTGGAGCTGCTGGGTCGTGATGTTCGGGATAAAGAAGTCGATCGCGTTGCCGTGCGTGTGCTGGCTGTCGCGCGCGACCTGATGGCCCTTCTTGCGCAGGATCAAGTTGTACTTCGGGTGGCGAAAGCCCGACACGACATCGATGACGTCGGCGTGAAAGTTCGCGGCGGCGCCGAGCAAGAACCCGAGCAGCTTCGGATCCATGTGCATCGCCTTGTTCGTGTAGTGATCGCGCAAGAAGTGGTCGACGGTCGCTTGCGACGGCAACGCGGCCGGATCGACGGCGAGCCACTCGTTCGTCCACTGGTTGAACAGGTTGACGAGCTTCGCCGGCTTCTTGCCGACGGCCGGCACGGCGCCGTGATGCGGCTGCTTCGCGACGTCTTGCTTCTTCGCCGTCGGCTCCGCGGACGCGACACCGGCGACCGCGACGAGCACGACCAACGCCCGGGTCACGACGACTTCCGGACTCCGAGCGGCAACAACTCGTTGAGCGAGCCCGAGCGAAAGCCGGCGAGATCGACCGCGACGTACGTGAACCCTAGCTTCTTGCCGGCCGCGACGACCGCTTCGCGCACGCCGGGCTCGACGAGCCGCGCTAGCTCTGCGACGTCGAGCTCGAGACGCGCGATCGCATCATGGAACCGGACGCGGACTTGGCGGAACCCGAGTGCGCGCAACGCGTCTTCGAAGCCATCGACCCGGCGAAGGCGATCCGGCGTGATCTGCGTGCCGTACGGAAACCGCGACGACAAACACGCGAGCTGCGGCTTGTCCCACGTGCGCAACCCGAGCTGCTGCGACAGTGCGCGGATCTCGAGCTTCGTCAGCTGCGCGTCGACCATCGGCATGCGCGCACCGCGATCGCGAGCCGCCGCGATGCCCGGGCGGACATCGCCGAGGTCGTCGACGTTCGTGCCGAGCGCGATCGGCGCGTCGAGCCGAGCCGCGACCGGTGCCGCGATATCCATCAGCTCGGTCTTGCACAGCGCGCACCGGTGCACGGGGTTGTCCGCAAAGCCGGGGACCTCGAGCTCGTGCGACTCGACGACGTGGTGGCGATCGCCGAGGCCGAGCTCGGCTGCGAGCGCGCGTGCGTCGTCGATCTCGGAGCGCGCCATCGTCGGCGACACCGCGGTGATCGCATGGCAACGGTCGCCGAGCGCATCGATCGCGACCTTGAGCAGGAATGCCGAGTCGACGCCGCCGGAGAACGCGACGACCACGCGGCCGTAGTCGGTCAGCGCGGCGGACAACGCGTCGAGCTTCTCGGACATCGGCGAAACCGTAGCATGCCAGCGGGCGATCTCGACGTAGTCGCGCGCGACGTCTGACCACGCGAAGTGAGCGGCGTCGTCTCGGCCGATCACGATGTGGTCGACCGGGTAGATCGGCTGGTTGCCGGCCGTGGCGATCGCGCGATCGGTAGCGGAGAAGTACGCGCGCCCATTCGGATGCGAGTGGTAGATCGCCCGGGCAGGCCGGTCGGAGTCGAGGCTGCGCACGAACGCGAGCAGATCCGCATCTCCGAACGCGAACCGGGTCGCGCGATCGACGGCTGCGTTAGCGACCGCGACGAGCGCATCGATGTGGTCGCTATAGCGCGGCCCGACCAGGTAGCCGCAGCATTCGGCGCCATCGGCCTTCGCAGCTCGCGAGAAGAGCTCGGCGCGAACCGCCGGCGGCACGGTGATGCGCATCACCGACTCGTGGTCGCGATCATCCACGCCGCTGCCGCGGCGCCACCGCGCCAGAACGCGAGCGCGACGTGATCGCCGGTCGCGCTGGGCCACCACGCCGGCCGTTGCGCGAGCGTGACGGTCTCTCGCGCATCCTGCATCGAATCGCGTCGCATCGGGGAGGCGCTGCCGACGCGGACCGGCTCTCCGTCGTCGAGCTCGACGATCCGCGAGTCAGGGCCAAGCGCGGTCAGCGCGGCGCGCTGCTGCTCGTTCGCGTTCGCCACGGCGATCGTGCCGACGCCGCCGGCGGCGAGATAGCTCGCGGCGATCAGCTCGGCCGCGGGGTCGCTCTCGCGCAAGGGAAGGCGAGCGCGCGCGACCATCAGCGCGGTCTGGCCGAGCCCGCCGATGTCGGCGAGCTGGATGTGTCGAGCGTAGCGCTTGACCTGTTCGTCACGCATGCGCCGCCTCGACCCGGCGCGGAGCGCGCGCGCAGGCCACGCAACCGGCGCGCGGTGCGAGCTTGACGATGCGCGGCTCGGTCGAGGTCCGCAGATCGTCGAACGTGAAGATCGAACCGGCATGGCCGTGCTCGCCGTACGACAGGCCGAGCGCCAACGCGGCCGCCACGCCGCCGATCGCGCCGACGACGGGGCCGAGCACGCCGGCTCCGTCGCAGGTCTCGGCGATCGAAGGCGCTTCGAACAGACAGCGATAACACGCCGAACCCGGTGCGCCGACGAACGCGTTGCCGCCGTAGCGCAGCGCCGCCGCGATCACGTACGGCTGGCCGGCCGCGACCGCCCAGTCGGCGACCGAGAACTTCGTCGTCGGGCTGTCGGTCGCGTCGACGATCAGATCGCCGGCGAGCTCGTCGGCATCTTCGGCGCTCCACGCGAGCTGGTAACCGCGAGCTCGGCCGCCGCGCGCGCAGACCGCTGCTGCGAGCAACGGCGCCTTCGCGTGGCCGATGTTCGCGGCGGTGAACTGGATCTGGCGATGCAGGTTCGAGAGCTCGACGACATCGGGGTCGACGATCGACAGCTCGAGCCCCGCACCACCTAGCGCGAACGCGATCGGGCCGCCGAGTCCGCCCGCACCGACGAGCGTCACGCGCGTCATCCCGGACCCTTGCCGCAGACCTTGCACTTGTTGTTCGGACCGAGCACGCCTACGCACGCCTCGTCGGGACAAAGCTTGCGGCGCGACCACTCGTACGCGGCATCGTCGTCGACGTTGTCCTTCTCGTCCTCGGCCTCGTCTTCGTCATCGTCGTCATCGTCGTCATCGCCGCTGTCCGCGGCCAGCTCGTCGCCATCGAGCTCGCCGTCGTCGTCCTCGTCGTCTTCGTCGTCTTCCTCATCGGCGTCGTCATCGCCGGTCGCGAGCCCGCGCGTGCGCTCGTCACCCCAGTTCGGCGCGGCGTGGCCGCACACCTTGCACAGGCCGTCGCTGCCGATGAGGCCGGTGCAGCTCCCGTCCGGACACAGCTGCCGTTGATCCCAGTCCGTCATGTGCCTCCGAGCGCGGCGTACAGATCGGCCGCGAGATAAAACGTGAGGTCGACGTCGCCGAGCCGAATGATCGCGCGCGACTGCAGCGGCTGCTCTTTGCGCGGCTCGAGCGCAGCACCGCGGAGCGAGCTGCCGTTCTTGGAACCGGCATCGGCCACCAGCCAGGTCGCGCCATCGCGCCGAACGTAGGCGTGCAGTCGCGACACCGATGTGTCGATGACCACGACGTCGTTGTTGCTCGTGCGTCCGATCGTGATGCGATCGGGGAATGATGCGCCGGGCTTCTTGCTCAGCGGATAGACCTCGAGCTCGATCTGGTCGGGCAGGTCCTTGCCGTGCGGCAGCGTCTCTTCGCCGTGATCGCCGAGCTCGTCGTCGAGCGTCATCGTGGAGGCCCCGCTCGCAGCGGCATCGATCGGCTCGACCCGGTAGCGAACCAGCGCGGCCGGAGCCGCGG
>CAZDGY010000470.1:0-5518 GCA_964504685.1 uncultured Kofleriaceae bacterium
ACCTTCGACTTGAGCTTCTGACTGCCCTCGAGCAAGTCGGCGAGCCGGGTCAGGACCTCGTCGAGGTTACCCGCCACTTCACCGGCGCGAACCATCGATACGAACAGCTCGTCGAACAACTTCGGATGGCGCGCGAGTGCATCGGCGAGCGAGCTACCCTCGTTGACCATCGCGCGAACTTCGGACACCGGGGTCTTGAATCGCGGGTTCGTGATCTGTTCGACCAGCGCGCCGAGCGCTTCCGCGAGCGGGATACCCGAGCGCAACAACGTCGACATCTGGCGCGTGAACGCCGCGATCTCGACTTTCTTGACGCCGCCGAACAAGCCGCCGAGATCGACGTCGCGACCGAGGCCGCCCTTCTTCTTGGCGCCGCTCGCCGATGTAGGCGCTTTGCCGCCCTTCGACAGCTCGAAGCTCGTGACGAGCACGCCGTCTTTGCGCAGCAGTTGGCGCAACAGCTTCGGCGATTCGGCGTCGCGCATGCCGTTGACCGACTTGCCGGTCTGGGCCACGCCTTTGTACGCATACATCGGCACGACTAATCGCCGCTTTCTGCGGTCATCAGGATGACCTCTTCAGGCGTCGTCATGCCGAGCACGACTTTGCGCGCACCGTCGGAGCGCAGCGTCACCATGCCGGCTTCCATCGCCGCGTTGCGGATCGTGCCGGCGTCGGACTTCGCGAGACACAGCCGGCGGATCTGATCGTTGATCATCAGCAGCTCGTAGATGCCGGTTCGGCTCCGATAGCCGAGTTGGCCGCACGCCGAGCAACCGACCGGCTCGTACACCGTGCCGACCGGCGGCGGGTGCGAGCCTTTGACCGCGGGAAAGTTGTAGCGACCGGCGAAGAACGTGTCGGGATCGAGCGCGAGCTCGCGCAGGATCTCGTCGGACGGGCGGACCGGGCGCGCGCACTCGTAGCACGGCCGGCGCACGAGGCGTTGCGCGAGTAGTCCGACGAGCGACGATGCCGCGAGGAACGGCTCGATGCCCATATCGATGAGGCGCGTGATGCCGCCGGCGGCATCGTTGGTGTGAACCGTGGAGAACACCAAGTGACCGGTGAGCGATGCGGTGATCGCGACTTCCGCGGTCTCGCGATCGCGAATTTCGCCGACCATGATGACGTCCGGGTCGTGGCGCAAGAACGAGCGCAACCCGGACGCGAACGTCAGATCGATCTTCGAGTTGACCTGGGTCTGCGAGATGCCTTCGAGCTGATACTCGACCGGATCCTCGACGGTGAGGATGTTGATGTCGGGCGAGTTGATCTCGGACAAGCAGGCGTACAGCGTCGTCGTCTTACCGGAACCGGTCGGGCCGGTGACGAGCAAGATGCCGTGCGGGCGCTGGATGATGCCGCGGATGATCTCGAGGTGATCGTTCGCGAAGCCGATGTCGGCGAGGCCCAAGAGCACCGAGCTGCGATCGAGCAAACGAATCGTGATCTTCTCGCCCGCGGCGTTCGGCACGGTCGCGACGCGCATATCGACGTCTTTGCCGGCCATCTTGCGGCGGATGCGGCCGTCTTGCGGCAACCGCTTCTCGGCGATGTTGAGACCGGCCATGATCTTGACGCGCGCGATGATCGACGCCTGGAACTTCTTCGGCGCGCGCTTGATCTCGCGCAGCACACCGTCGACCCGGTAGCGGACGACGACGTCCTTCTCGCCGGGCTCGATGTGAATATCCGACGCGCGGTCCTTCGCGGCTTGGAACATCAGCGAGTTGACCCAGCGAATGATCGGCGCTTCGTCATTGGCGTCGAGCATGTCGACGAGCTCTTCGGACTGATACTCGCTGTCCTCTTCGTCGCCCTTCTTGACGCCCTCTTCGAGCTCGGCGCCGCCGCGGAGCCGGCTGTACACCTTGTTGATGTGATCGACGATCTTCGCACCCGACGCGACGACTGGCTCGACCGGCTCGCCGAGCAGCACCGCGACCGCGTCGATCACTTCGACCGCGTGCGGATCCGCAACCGCGATCATCACGCGACCGGTGTGCGGGTTGCGACCGAGCGCGAGCACGAGCCGTTGCCGCGCGAAGTTGATCGGCATCTTGTCGATCAGCTCTTCGGCGATGTCTTCGGCGCGAGGCAGATCGCGCAGGTACGGCATGTCGAACTGCAGCGCGAGCGCGAGCGCGAGCTGGTCTTCATCGATCAGCTTCAGCCGGACCAGGACCTCACCGAGCAGCCCACCCTCTTCGCGCTGCTTTACGAGCGCGCGTTCGATCACGTCGGGCTTGACGCCGCAACGCGCGACGAGGATCTCGCCGATCAACGGCGGATGCCCCGGCGCGTCCATGTGCACGAGCGCGAGCCCTGCAGTCGACGGTGGGAACAGCGGTGAGGCCACTACTTGCCCCCCGGCCTAGGCGCGGTCGTGCCGTCGCCGTGCCCCGAATCTTCAGGCGCCTCGATCGTCGTCGGCGAGTACTCGACCGCGCCCGGTGCCACGTGCTGGCGCTTGCCGACCGCCTTCAGCTGCTCCTCGTCCTCTTCGACGGACTGGACCGAGCGGTTAATCTCTTCGACTAACCCTCGCTTGCGGCGGTAGTCGAGCTTCGGCTCGTACTTCGCTTCGTTGAGGTTCGCGAATGATGCGGTGAACTCGTGGTACTCGCGCATCTTGCGCTCGCGGATCTGCTCGAGGTCGAGCTGGTCTTTGATGATGTAAGGGGTGAGCAGGATCAGGAGGTTCGTCTTCTTCTTCGACTTCGTCGTGTACTTGAAGAGATACCCGAGCAACGGGATGTCGCCAAGCAACGGCACCTTCGTCACGTTGAACACGTCGTGCTCTTGGATCAGGCCGCCGATCACGACGGTCTGTTGGTCGTGAACGACCGCTTGGGTCTTCAAGTTGCGCTCCGTCCACGTCGGGCCGAGCACCGGGTCCTTGTCGCCGATGTCCTTGGTCTCCTGCTCGATTTCGAGCCGCACCGAGTCGTTGCTCGAGATGTGCGGCGTGATCTTGAGCGACAGATCGAGCTTCTCGCGCTGGATGTTCTGGCCGATCGAGCCGACGGGTGAGGTATTGGTGCTGCCCGTGCTGGTGGGCAGCCCAACGCCGCCGAACGAGAGACCGGCCTGATACGGGATGTTGTTGCCGACCGAGAACTCGGCCTTTTCGTTGTCGATCGCGATGACGTTCGGCGTCGACAAGATGTTCGTGTTGGCCTGCGTCGCGAGCGCTTGGAACAGCACGCCGTACGACGGGATGCTCGTACCGAGGAACGTCTGCGAGTTGGTCAACGGCGAACCGACGAGGCCGCCGATCAAACCGGTGAGCGACGCGAGCGAAGCGACGTTGAGCGAGCTGAGCGACGGCGTTTGCACGCCGCCGAGGACGAGCGCGCTGCCGTTATCGACCGGCAAGCCGCCGTGGGAGCTAGTACCGACGTCGAGCTCTTTGTTGAGCGTGACCTCGAAGATCGTCGCCTCGATGAAGATCTGACGGCGCGGCTGGTCGAGCCGACGAATCACGTCCTTGACCGCGAGAAAGTCGCGACCGCTCGAGATCACGATCAGCGAGTTCGTCGGATCATCGTTGACGACGCGGACGACGCCTTCGAGCGCGGCGCCGAGGCTGCCTTCCGGGCTGCCCGGAGGAGCCGCGGCCGGCGGAGGCGCGCCACCCGCACCGGGTGCAGCGCCGGGCGCACCGGGTTGGCCGGGGCGAGCGCCGGTGCGGCTCTGGTTTTGGCCCTGCAACGCGTTGTTGAGCGTGGTCGACAGGTCCTTCGCGAGCGCGTTCTCGAGCAGGAATACGTGGATCGCCGAACCGCCTTGGGTGTCGAGCGAGATGTCGAGGCGATCGACGAGTGCCTTGACCCGCTCGTAGCCGGCGAGGCTCGACACGACGATCAGCGTGCTCGACCGCTCGTCGACCAAGATCTTCGACGGCGTCGCGGCGTTGAGCTCTTCGCTCGTCGCGGCCGGATTCGCACCGCCCGAAAACACATTCGATACCCACAATCCCGGCGCTCGGCCGACGACACCACCTACACCTAACACCACAATGATCCCGAGGATCTCGTTGATCTTCGTCGCGAGCTGCGTCGCATCCGCGTACTGCACCGGGATCGTGTAGATGCCTTCGTTGTTGCCGGGCACGTCGATCGTCTTGGCCAACGTCAGCATGTCGCGGACCTGGCTCGAGTAGTCGGTGATGATCAGCATGATGCCAGCGGCGAGCACGCTGCCCGCCGGTGAGCGAATCGCGTCGATCGCTTGGCGCAGCGTCTCGACCTGCGTGTACGACGGCCGCAACACGTAGCGAACCATCTGATCTTCATCGGCTGGAATGCCGTGCCGCTCGAGCGGAATGGTCTCGCTCTTCGCGGTTGCTGATTCGACGATGCGCAGGACGTTGCCCTTCGGTACGACGGTGAGCCCCATCGTCGACAGCGCGACGAGGAACAGCCGATACGCCTCTGGAGCGCTCATCGGCAGCGGCGCCATCACGCTGACCTTCTTGCCGGTCGCGACGATGCGCGGATCGAGGATGAAGTTCTTGCATGTGAAGCCCATCACCCACGGGATGAGATCCTTGAGCTCGGTCTCGGGTTTGAACGAAACCGTGACCATGCCCGTGCGGTGCTTGCAGCTGTACAGCGCGGCGTCTTCACCCGGCGCCGCCGGCTTGTCGCCGGCTTTGTCGTCCTTCTTGTCGGCAGGCGCAGGTGCGGGTGCGACCGGCTGCGCGAACGAGCTGGTCGGCAGCACGAGCTGGCACGCGATAGTCAGCGCCAGCGCGGCGCGTCCGAAGCGAAGTGGAAGTGGAGAGATGGAAGGCATGTGGCTCCGTGCGCGTGTCTTGAGTCAGTGAATCGTGTACTTGATGGCCATCGGCTTGCCCTTGCGGGTCAAGTCGACTTCGAGCGAGGTCGCGTCTTTGAGCTTCGCGTAGACCTCGAGGCCCTTATCGAGCGAGGTCAGCTCGAAGCCGTTGATCGACTCGAGCGTGTCGCCGTTGATGAGACCGAGCTTGCCGTAGATCGAGTCCGGGCGAATCGAATAGAGCTTGAAGCCATCGGGCTTACCGTTCTTCTGCGCCGGCACGACGCGTGCGCCTTTGACCGCGACCATCGGGTTGCCGAGGATCTTGTCGACCAGCGACTTGTCGATCTCGTAGTTGTTGTCGTCGATCTTCTTGATGCCGCTGTCGATCGCGGCTTTGAGGTCGTCTTTGTCGTCGCCGGCCGGCGGTGTCTCGACCTGCGCGACCACCGGAGGTGGTGCAACGCCGGCGAGCATCAGCCGCTCGAGGTGGCTGTTGTTCTCGAAGTCGATCGACTTGAAGTGGATCGCCTTGACCACACCGGTCGCGCCCGGAATCGGATCGCCGAGCGCGTACGCGCCCTGCTTCTGATTTTCGGTGTTGATCACCGTGGCGTACGAGTCGTCTTCGCTCAGCCCGATCTACGTCGCGAGCAGCACCAACGGTAGTGTCGTGATCGGGATCTGCGATGGGTCGGTCTTGGCCGCGACAGCGACCGCCGGCGTGCAGTCC
>CAZDGY010000471.1:0-5499 GCA_964504685.1 uncultured Kofleriaceae bacterium
CTGTTTGATCGCGCCCGTGAACGAGCCCTTCTCGTGACCGAACAGCTCGCTCTCGAGCAACGTCTCGATCAGCGCCCCGCAGTTGACCTTGATGAACGGTCCGTTCGCGCGCTTCGACAGCCGGTGGATCGCCCGCGCGACGAGCTCCTTGCCGGTGCCGCTCTCGCCCGCGATGAACACCGTGGTGTCACTCGCCGCGACCTTCTCGACCGTTCGGCGGACGACCGCCATTTTTTCGCCGGCGCCGACGAGCTCGGCGAACTTGTCGTCGGTCTCGGCGCGGAGGTAGTCGGTCATCGCGTCGGCTTTGCGCCGGCCGCGGCGCGCCTCGCCGAGCTCGAGTGCGCGCTCGACCTTGAGTCGCACGACCTCGGGTTGGATCGGCTTGGTCAGGAAGTCGAACGCGCCGAGCTTCATCGCCTCGACCGCGGTCTCGACTGTACCGAACCCGGTGATCAGCATGATCGGCACGTCGGGGTCGAGCGCCGCGATCGTGCGCAGCACGTCGACGCCGGTCGCGCCATCCATCTTCAGATCGGTGATCACGAAGTCCGCGCGCTGCGCCTTGAACGCGGCGATCCCCGCGGTGCCGCTCTTCGCCATCACCGGCGTGTGGCCGAGCTTCTTGACCGTCGCGGCTAGGCCTTCGCGGATCGTCTCGTTGTCGTCGATGATCAGGATCGTCGCCATGGCGGGTCGAGCTGCATGGTACACGTTCGCGATGCCGGGATTGGCGCTGGAAGATGGAGAAGTCCAACTGCTGGCCGAGCTCGCCGAGTCGATCGTCGGCGGGAACCGCCGCGCCGAATCGCGGATCGTGCTGACCGACCGCCGCGTGGTGCTGCTCACATCTGCGGACGATTACACGCGGATTCGACCGTTTCGCTTTGGCCTCATCCGGTTTGTCAGGATGATCCTGGGCAAGACCGACCCCGATGCGACGCGCGAGATCCGCCGCGCGCACTTCGGCGAGCTCGTCGACGGAGGCGGCGGTCGGGTCGCATTCCGGGCCAAGGTCGGCGACGGGTTCGTGATCCGCAGCGTGACGCCGTTCGAGACGTGGCAGCAGCGCATGCGCGACTGGGCGTCCGAGGCGCTCGTCGCCGAGTCGGCGCCGGCTAACTGACCGTCGGCAGGATCACGATGAACGTGGTCTCGCCGTCTTTGCTGTCGACCTCGACGCGCCCGCCGTGATCGCGTGCGATGTCGCGGACGAACGCGAGGCCCAAGCCGGTGCCTTGCTCGCGGGTCGTGAAGAACGGCTCGAACAGCTTGCCGCTGGTCTCGGGCGCGATCTCTGCTCCGCGATTCCACACCGAGATCCGGAGCTCGTCGCCGACCCGGTTCGCCGACAGCGTTACCGCGCCGGTGCCGTGGTGGTCGGCCGCGGCAGCCGCCTGCACCGCGTTGCGCGCGAGGTTCAGCACGGCGCGGCGCAATTGGCCCCGATCGGCGAAGGCGCGCTCGCGCGTCGGGGTCACCGCAACCTCGATCGGCTCGGCGAGATCTGCGGGTGCGGCGCTCGGCGCCAGCTGGGCGATCTCGTCGAGCAGCTCGCCGACGTCGACTTCGGCGAGCTCGGGCTTTGACCGGCGCGCGTAGTCGAGGAACTCGTTGACCACTCGCTCGAGGTAGCCGAGCTCGCGCTGGATCCGACTGACGTGACCGCGCTGTTCGTCTCCTTTGGGGCCCTCGGGCAGCTCGTCGCGCAATAGGCCCGCGAACAGCGTCATCCCGGCGAGCGGGTTGCGCACCTCGTGCGCGATGCCCGCGAGCATCTGCTGCATCTTTGCATCGCGTTCGGCGAGCTGGACGCGCATTCGATCCATCGCGCCCGCGAGCGTGCCGAGCTCGTCGCGCGAGCGCACCGCGATCGGTTCGTGTAAGTCGCCACCGCCGATCCGTTCGGCCGCAGCCGCGAGCCGGCGCACGTTGCGCGTGATCAACAACGTCGCGAGCACCGCCGCGATCACGCTGACGAGCGCGAGCCCGGCGCCCCAGCGCACGAGCCGGCCGCGGAGATCGCTCAGGCGATCGAAGTACGACGCGGGTGCTTGCGCCGCGATCGCAAGCACCGGCTTCGGATCGTTGGGTCCGGCCGCGATCGGCGCGTAGCCGGTCTTGTACCAAGTGCCGCCGTT
The DNA here is from genome assembly GCA_964504685.1 of uncultured Kofleriaceae bacterium. Taxonomy (GTDB): domain Bacteria; phylum Myxococcota_A; class Polyangia; order Haliangiales; family Haliangiaceae; genus JABFXX01. The sequence goes on from CAZDGY010000471.1 coordinate 2,142, forward strand.
GTCTTGGAACGTCACCGACGACACGACGTCGCCTTTATCGAGCACGCGATGCACTTCGGCGCGGTCGAGCTCGGCGTGGAAGTAATGGCCGCCGAGGTTGAGCCCGTTCGGATCCGTATCGATGCGGACGTCGAACTTGCCGTCGAGCACGATCAACCGCGCCCCGGTCTTCTGCGCGAGTGTCGTGATCCGCGCGACCACGGCTTGGTACAGCGGCTCGGTCACGTCACGCGGCCCGAGCGCTGCCAGGTATTGACCGTCGCGGATCTGGGTCGACGCCGATGAAGCGATCGCTTCGAGCCGGCGACCGAGCTCGTCGTCGAGATCGCGGCGCGACACTTCGAACGCGACGACCGCGAACAATGCAAATAACACGACGACTGGCACGACCAGCGCGGCCAGGAGCTTGACGAGGATCGGCGCGCGGAATCGCACGAGCGGTTACGGTCGGACGACCGAGTGCACGGTCGCGGTCGGTACGGCGATATGAACGTGCGCGTCGCGATCGAAGCCGATCGAGATCGCGAACGGCGCCGGCGACGGTTGGCGATGGAGCTGCGCGGCGAGCTCGCCGCCGAGGTCGACGAGCACGAGCAAGCTATCGCGATGTTCGCGCGCCATCGTGACGAGCTGGACGAGCGTCGGTGGCAGGAGCGGGCCGCTCGCCGTGCCGTGTGCGATCGCGATGAACCGCTTCGCCGCGTCGACGATGCTCGGTGGCCCGGACGCGACGATCGCGAGCGAGCCGACTTGCGCGACTTCGACGTCTTGCGCGCCATCCGGCATCGTTAGCGCGAGCGCTGCTTTCATCTGCGGCGTCGTCTTCGACGTGTCGATCTTGCCGTCGAGCCCGTGGAGCGCGACGCCATCGACCGTGACGGCAGGCGCCGGCTTGTAGCTGATCGGAAAGCCGGCGAGGTGGAGATCGAGCCCGCTGCCGAACAGCGTGATCGCGCGACCGAGCGCACCATCGAGCGCCTTGGCATCGGCCGCGCCGAACACGAACGTGCTCGCGACGCCGGTGCCGACCGTGGTCGCGATCGCGAAGTCTCCGTTCGACGCTTTGAGCGCCGCATCGAACGCGCTCACCAACGGGCCGTTCGCGGCGACGCCGAACATCTGCGACGTCAGCGCGAGCCAGCCATCGTGATACGGCCCGAGCGTCGCGGTGCCGGCGACCTCGAACGCCCCGAGGTCGGGCAGCTTCGACAGCAGCGAGAAGTCACTGGGGCGTTGCGCCGAGATGAACTTCGCCAGTCGCGAGCCCGGGCGCGCGGCGAGCTTCGCATCGACGATGAGATTCGCGGCGTCGCCATCGAGTGTGATCTGCACCTCGTCGAGATCCGCCGCGACCGACAGCAAGCCGTCGACGTACGACGCGAACATGTCGCTCATCCCGACGCCCGCGTTCGAGCCGAGCGTGCCGAGCATCCCGGTGCGCGCTTCGGCGATGTCGTCTTTGAACCGCGCGAGTAGGCCCGGCGCATAGATCGTCGCGGTCAGCCCGGTCGGCGGCGCCTTCGCGATCAGCGTCGTCAGCGCGTAGTCGGCGACCGCATCGAGCGCGGGCTTGACCCCGATCGCCGACCAACCGTTCTTGCGCTTGATCGAAACGCCGCCGGGCGCGATCGCCGGCTCGCCCGACCGACCGACGAGCACGAGCCCGCTCGCATTGCCGTCGTCGACCATCAGCACGTAGATCGGGCCGGTCGGATCGACCGCACGCTCCGGCGCGCCGACGATGCCTTCGACTGCGTGGAGCAGGGTGCCGTTTAGATCGTCCGGCAACGCGCCAGCGGGCAGCGCCGCCGTCGCGAACGCGCGCAGGCCGTCGAACGCGCGCGGGGCGTCGCGGGTGACGACCGCGAACAACGCGGCGGGGCGCGACACCATCGGCTTCGGCGCACCCGCCGCCGCGACCGAGCTGACTACGACTGCCGCCACCGCCGTCGCAAGCTTCATTGCGCGACCGTACACCATGATGCCGAAAACGCGACGGCCGTCGCGAACGACGGCCGAGACGGAAAAACGGTTGCCCGTTCTAGCGCTTGCTGAACTGGAACCGAGCGCGCGCGGCCTTCTGGCCGTACTTCTTGCGCTCTTTCTTGCGCGGATCGCGCGTGACGTAGCCGGCGGCCTTGAGCTTCGGGCGAAGCTCGCCGTCGACCTTCATCAAAGCGCGCGTGATCCCGTGACGGATCGCGCCGGCTTGCGAGGCGATGCCGCCGCCTTTGACGGTCGCCACGATGTCGTACGTGCCGATCAACGCGACCTCTTCTAGCGCCTGGCGGATCACCATGCGGGCGGTCGGGCGCGAGAAGTAGTCCTCGTCGCTGCGGTCGTTGATCGTGAACTTGCCCTCGCCGGCGGTCAGCCAAACGCGAGCGATCGCCGTCTTGCGGCGGCCAGTGGAATACGTCTTCTGCGCGGTGGTCATCGTTAGTTCCTGACCTCGAGCACGCGCGGCTGCTGCGCCGCATGGTCGTGCTTGTCGGTGCGATAGATCTTCAGCTTCTTGAGAATCCGACGGCCGAGCATGCCCTTCGGCAGCATGCCCCACACCGCCTCGCGGATCGCGTGCTCGGGCGTGGTCGCGAGGACATCCTTCGCGACGCGCGTCTTGATGCCGCCCGGGTACAGCGTGTGGTGCTGGTAGAGCTTCTTGTCCGGCTTGGTACCAGTGAGCTTCACGCCACCGGCGTTGAGCACGATCACGAAGTCGCCCATGTCGACGTTCGGCGTGTACGACACCTTGTGCTTGCCGCGAAGAACCATCGCGATCTTTGAAGCGAGTCGGCCCAACGTGTGACCGGTGGCATCGACCACGTACCAGTCACGCTGGTGCTCGCCGGCTTCTTTGGTGAGCCAGAACGTCTTCTGCGTCGTCGAAGTCATCATAGGAACATCGCAATCCTGGAAGCGGAGGTCGATCGTCTACAAGAGCCGGAAACTTAAGTCAAGGAGCCCCGAGGGCGAGCGATCGATCGGCTGTCCGGCGAAGCAAGGACGGCCGACTCCTTAGCCCGAGGGGCGCCCGTTTACGGGGCCGGGGCCGGTCCTTATACCCGATTTGGAGCGCGCCGACGTCAGTTCGATGAATCGCGAGACCTGCTCGATAGTTCAGTGTCATAGCATCGTGATACTCAATGCGTGTGTCGCGAGTCGGTTTCATCGTCAAGCCGGACAAAACTGAAGCCGGCGTCCTGCTCCACGAGCTCGTCCCGTTCGTCATCGTGCGTGGCCATACCGCGGTCGTGACCGCCGAAGATATTGCGGATTTTCGGCACCCGGCCGGCGTCGAGGTCGTGCCCGAGGACCAGCTGGGCGAGCGCGTCGATTTGGCGGTGGTGCTCGGCGG
>CAZDGY010000472.1:0-5487 GCA_964504685.1 uncultured Kofleriaceae bacterium
TGCGCTCGACGAGCCGGACCGCTGCGCCACCGACCGGGAGGATGCAGCGCACGTCGAAGCCGCACTGCTTGCCGACATCGATCAGCTGCTGCGCCCGCTCGCGCGTCATCGCGTAGCTGAGCACGCGCATGCCTTCGAGCGGCGCGGCGACTCGGCCGCGTTGCATCTCGGGCGGTGCATCCGGCGACGGCACCGCAGCGGCTGGCGCCGGCGGCAACGGCTCGAAGCAATAGACCATGTCCTCGAGATCGACTGGGACGACGCCTTCGAGCTCACCGCCGACCGCTTTGTCGAGCTCCGCGCGACGCAGGCTCTTGAAGCCGAACTCCAAGATCTGGGTGAACACTTGGTCGCCGTAGACGCCGATGTAGCCGCCATCGCCGCGCAGCTTCTTCTCGTCGATCATCTGCGCGAGCACGCGCCGCGCGCGAATTTCGGCCGACTCATCGCCCGGCGGCACGAGGCGCTCCACGACCTCGGTCAGGGTGGCGCCGCGTAGGCCAGGGCTGGCGATCGCGAGCTTCACGCTCCACGCGCCGAGATCGATCGCGAAAACTCGTGACGCCATATCAGTCTTCCCTCAAGAACACCCAGGCGCCGTTCGGCACTGGGGTCTTCCTGGCGTTCTGCGGCACCACCTTGGTGTCCCACACGCCGGTGATCGTGCTGCGGATCGGCGGATACACGGGCGAACCGTCCTTCTTCAGCTGTTTGCGATCGACTTGGCCATACGCCTGGATCCGATAGGTACGGCGCGGGCCGGTCGTCGCGATCTGCGTGAGCTTGGCTTTGTCGAGCTCGAGCCCGACCTTGTCGCCGCCGTTGAGCCCCGGAAGGCCTTGCGCGACCGCGGCGCTCGCCGCGCTGCCGGCCATCGTGCCCGACTGCGACGCGAGCGCGGTCACTGTCGCCGACGGATCCTTCACGAACGTGATGAAGTCGTCGAGGCTCAAGAACGACTCGCCGAAGTTCTTCGCCTTGGCGACCTCACCGGCCAACAAGAACAGCCGCCGTTGATCGAGGATCACTGGATCGTTCGGGTTCTTCGCCGCGAGGAACAAGATCGCCGCGATCAACTGCACGTTCGACGCGGTCGACAAGTTGATCCGGCAGCCGCCGTAGACCGTGAACGAGCTGCCGAATAGCTCCCAGAACCGATCGTCGACGCCGCGCACGAGCTTGAGCTCGCCGATCGTATCGATGTAGTTGTTCTTCGCGTAATAGCGGTCCTTGAGATTCTCGTAGCCGTAATCTTCGGTCGTGCCGCGATCGCGAAGGTGCATCACGTCCGCATCGATGTAGTCGATGAACGCCGCCGTCTGAGTCGCGCGATCGCGGTGATAGCCCTCGGCATCGTTGTCGTCGAACACCGGGTCATAGGCGTTGAAGAACATCATCGCGTCGAGCGCTGCCTTGATCGTGGCCCACGACGCCGTGGTGTTCGCACAGTTGAGGTTCGCCTTGTCGTCGTCGGTCATGATCGCGCCGGTGCCGCAGGTGCCGATGTCGGCGCCGAAGCCTTTGCCCAAGAACGCGAGCGGTCCGATCGCAGCGACAACCTCCTCGGGGCTACCGCAGAACGGCAGCATCAGCTGGTCGGCGTAGTCGGTGATCTGGAACATGCCGCGCATCGCTTTGACGTTGTCGAGCCGCTGCTGGATCCGGATCACGAGCTCGCCGAAGTTGAGTGCCGACCGCGCCAGGAAGTCCGCGCGCATCTGATCGCGATAGTTAGCCGCGGCGATCACGTCGGTACCGGTCGACGAGCCGAAGTCGTTCGAGATCACGAGGATGATCGCGATGACCACCATCACCATCACGATCGCCATACCGCGGCGACGCCGCCGGCGGACCGGCTGACGCTTGCGCGAAGTGGCGATGGTTGGCTCGGTCATGTGATCACGTCGGCGAGAAGTTGAGCGGCTCCTGCATGAGGATGCGCGCCTGGGTCGTGAGCTTGATGTCTTTGTCGTCGGGGCCCTTGAAGATGACGGTGATCCGCACGCGCTGCGGTAGCTGGCCGCGCTGGCCATCGGACTGGGTCGTGTCCCACGTGTCCTGCCACTCGAGGTTGCGCCAGTTCCAGAACTCGAGCTTGACCGAGCGAACGTCGTGGACGAGCAAGTCGTACTCGCTCGGCTCTTCTTCGGGCGGCATGTTCGACTCGCGGCGTTGCTCGCGGCGAATCCAATCGACGACGCCTGGATGATCCGGATCGTTGCGCGACAGATACTGGATGACGGTCTGCTCCGACTCGTTCGCGTCAGCCCACAACACGCGGTGGCCGAGCGTCGAGAATCGAATCGCCGGGATGACGTCGCCGGGTCGCGCGATCATCATCGTTCGCGGGTGGCTCTGGGTCATGTCCTCGTTCTTCGACAGATACGCCGCCTGAAAGTCAGCGACGACGCGCCCCATCGCCTGCCGGACCTCGTGGTTGCGTTCTTCGAAGTCTTCGAACCGTTTGCGCGCGTTCGCGGTGTTCGAGATCGTGCCCCACGCGAGCGTCATCATCAGCGCCATGATCGCGGTCGAGATCATGACCTCGAGCAACGTCAGGCCGGCTTGGGAGCGGCGCTGCATCAGTGCGCTCCCGGAGTCAGGGGTTTCGCCGGCGTGACGGTCTTCGAGCTCGAGCCCGAGCCCGAGCCCGAGCCGGAGCCCGAGCCCGATCCATCGCCGATATCCACGGAGCCGAGGCCGTTGATCACCTGATCCATCGCCGACGGATCGGTGAAGAACGCGACGACCTTCATGTTGCGATCGCTGCCGAGCACCTTCCATGCGACGACGAGCGTCACCTTTCGCACGGTGACCTTCAGGATCTGCTGGAACATCTGATACTGGCTCTGGATCAACGCACCGCCTTGAGCGCCGAGGATGTTGCCCGAGCCGCCGCCGCCGCCACCACCGCCGCCCACCATGCCAAACACGCCGCCGAGCGCGCTGTTCTGGAACTGGGTGAGCGCGTCGCCCGATCCGAGCGCCGAGCCAAACGCGTTGCTACCGAGCGCGCCGTAGTTGCTGCCGAACGCGCTGCCGAACGGACTATCGCTGCCGAACAACGCGGCGCCGCTGCCGAGGCTGCCGCTGCCGTAGGTCGTCGTCGAGAACGCGCTACCGCCGTGGTTCGAGCCCGAGCCTGCCGCCGAGCCCATCTTCTGCAGCGTGTCGAAGTCGGGCATCTCGATCTGCTCGACCTTGTAGGCGTAGTAGATCGTCGGCCAGCCCTCCTGCTCGAACGACTTGAGATCCATCTGCGACTGGTCGGTGTCGGTGAAGCCGTCCTTCATCAGGAGCTCTTCGATGTCGTACATCTTGCTGCGAGCGAGATCGGTCGCGATGCCCATCATGTGGGACTCTTCCGACGTGTGGATGCTGCCCGCGGCGCTGCGGATCAACACCACGAGCGCGATGCCGAGCAGCGCGAGCCCGAGCATCACTTCGAGCAACGTGAAGCCGCGCCCCCGGCCCCTCATTGCTGATCCTCGTGCTTGATGGAGTCCTTGTCCCCCATCGCGTTGCGCATCATGTGGTCGTTAACGTCTTTGAGCGGCGTGTCGTGCAGCTCGATCCGGCCGGTCAGCCCGTAGTCGAGTACGGTGAAGATGTCGCCGCCGTCGGTCAGCTCGATCACGGCCTTCTCCGACGTCCCGTTCGGGAAGAAGTACACCGCGACCTGGCCCTTCGTGACGCTGTCGTCGCGATGCTGGACCCAGATCTCCTTGAACTTGATCCCCTTCTTCGCGGTCAGCGTGCGCAGCCACGGGTTCTTGACGCTCTCGCCATGGTGCTCGGCCGTGAACGTCGTGCCGGTCACCGCGTCTTGCACCGGGCCGCACAACCGGTCCGCGACGTGCGCGCCTGCGAGCGCCATGACGCGCTTCGCGGCCTCGTCCGGATCACCGGCGCCGAACGCGTCGGTCGGCACCCCGAGTAGGCGATCCTTGCCGCGGGCGATCGCGCGGTCTTTCGCATCGGCGTCGGGCCGCACCGCTTCGTTGCGCTTGAGCTCGGCTGCGCCTTGGCACGCTTCGACCACGTACACGCCTTGATCGACATCCATCAAGACGCGATGCATCTGGCCGTGCTCGACCGCGAGCGAGCTCGCCCGCTTCATCATCGCCGCGAGCGACATCGAATCTTCGACGAGATCAGCCTTCGTCAACGCGCGGAAGCCGGTGCGCACGAGGAACGCCGAGAGACCGACGATCGCCAGGACGATCATGATCTCGAGCAGCGTCATTCCTCTGTGTGCACGACGCGTCATGGCTACTTCTTTTGATTCGAGTCGTCCCAGGACTTGATGTCGTCGTCGGTGCCTTCCTTGCCGTCCTCGCCGTCAGACATCACCGCGATGTGCTGAGCGCCAGGCGGCAGGGTCTGGCCGCACATCATCTTGTACGGGTGGCCCCACGGGTCCTTGACGTCCTTGCTGTTCATATACTCGTTGAGGTCGCTCAGCTGATCGGGGCAGCCCTTGTCGCTGTGCTGCATCGACCACTGGACGAACGCCTCGTCGGCGTATTTGTGGACCGCCATGTTCGCGATCTTGACCTTCGAGTCGGCGAACAACGCCATGACCTTCGGGCCGACGAGCAAGCCCATGACGAGAGCCAAGATCGCGAGCACGATCATGATCTCGAGCAAGGTCATACCTCGACGGAGGCGAGTGGCTTGGCGAGTGCGACGAGAGCGGAGGGTTTCGAGGATGCGCAGCATTGTTATCTCCTTCGTAACGACTTACTTCGGGCCGGTCAGCGAACCGAGATCCATGATGGGTTGGAGGATCGAGAACACGATGAAGGCGACGGCGCCGCCCATGAACACGAGCATCAGCGGCTCGAGCAGCGCGGTGAGGCGCGACAGCTTGGTATCGATTTCGGATTCGTAGGTCGTCGCGACGCGTTCGAGCATCTGCTCCAGCTGACCGGCGCGCTCGCCGACCGCGACCATGTGGATCATCGTCGCGGGGAACTGGCCCGACTTCTTGAGCGTGCTCGCGAGCGAGTCGCCTTCGGTCACCGCTTGCTTGGCGTCTTCGACCGCGCGTTGGATCATCACGTTGCCGACGATCTGCTTCGCGGTATCGAGTGCGCGCAGCATCGGCACGCCGGACTTCAACATCGTGCCGAGCGTTCGCGCGAAACGGCTGACGTTGATCGTGCGAACGAGCTCGCCGACGACCGGCATCTTCAACACGAAGCGGTGCCACGGCGGCCTGCCCTCTTTCGATCGCGACCACTTCGTGAACCCGAAGCCGCCAAGAAAGAGCGCGATCAGGATCCACAGCCAGTAGGTCCCGAAGAACGAAGACGTCGCGATCAACATCCGCGTGTTGATCGGCAAGACCTTGCCCTCTTGCGTGAACATCGACGTGATGTTCGGGATGACCTTGACCATCAGCACGCCCATGATGCCGGCGCCGACGACGAGCATGACGAGCGGATAGATCATCGCGCCCTGGACCTTCGACTTGAGCTTCTG
>CAZDGY010000473.1:0-5485 GCA_964504685.1 uncultured Kofleriaceae bacterium
TGATCGCGCAGACCTACGAGTTCTGCGTCGCCGAGCTGCCGCGCTGGAACCCGTCGAACGTATGCAGCTACCATTTGCAGGAAGCGGGCGCGACGCCGGTGCAGGAGCTCGCGTTCGCGCTCGCCGACGCGGTCGGCGTGCTCGATCGAGTGCGCGCGCGCGGCCGGGTCGATGCCGCGCAACTCGCGCAATGCGTCGGTCGCGTCTCGTTCTTCGTCAACGCCGGTATGCGGTTCGTCGAAGAGATGTGCAAGATGCGCGCGTTCGCGCAGCTGTGGGACGAGCTGTGTCGCGACCGTTACGGCGTGACCGACCCGGAGCTACGCCAGTTGCGCTACGGCGTGCAAGTGAACTCGCTCGGCTTGACCGAGCAGCAACCGGAGAACAACGCGTGGCGGATCGCGATCGAGACGCTCGGCGTGCTGCTGTCGCGCGATGCGCGCTGCCGTGCGCTCCAGCTGCCGACCTGGAACGAAGCGCTGTCGCTGCCGCGCCCGTGGGATCAACAATGGTCGCTGCGGTTGCAACAGATCCTCGCGTTCGAGACGGACTTGCTCGAGTACGGCGATCTGTTCACCGGCAATCCAGTCGTCGAACAGAAAGTCGCCGAGCTGTGCACGGCGGCAAGAACCGAGCTCGCGGCGATCGATGCGATGGGCGGCATTCGCGGTGCGCTCGACTCGGGCTACTGCAAGGGCGAGCTCGTGCGCGCGATGGCTGCGCGGATGGCGCGGATCGAGCGCGGCGAGCAGATCGTCGTCGGCGTCAACAAGTGGACCGATGCGCTGCCGTCGCCACTGGTCGGCGGCGATGATGGCGGGGTGTTCCACGTCGACCCGGCCGCGGCAGAGCTCGCGCTGCGTTCGCTCGACGACACGCGCAAGCGGCGCGATGCAAGCCGGGTGCGCGACGCGCTCGCTCAGCTCACTGCGGCGGCGCGCGCCGGCGAGCCGGTGATGGAGCCCTCGATCGCGTGCGCGCTCGCGCGGGTCACGACCGGCGAGTGGGCCGATGCGCTGCGTAGCGTGTGGGGCGAATACCGCGCGGCCACAGGTCTTGGCGGCGTGTCGGGGGCGCGGATCGCCGATGCGAGCCCCGCCGCGGGCTGGCCCGAGCTGCGCGCGCGAGTCGCGGCACTACCGCGTCGCCCGAAGCTGCTCGTCGGCAAGCCTGGGCTCGACGGTCACTCGAACGGCGCCGAGGTCATCGCGGTCGCGGCGCGCGATGCCGGCTTCGAGGTCGTCTATGCCGGGATCCGGCTCGAGCCCGCCGCGATCGCCGCTGCCGCGGTGCAGGAAGACGTCGATATCGTCGGACTTTCCGTATTGTCTGGCTCGCACGTCGATCTCGCCGCGGCGGTCGTCGCCGAGATGCGCGCGCGCGGAGGCGGCGACATCGCGGTGGTCGTCGGCGGCACGATCCCGGCAAACGATCACGCCGCGATGCGCGACCATGGCGTCCGGCGGATCTTTACGCCGAGCGATTACAAGCTCGTCGACATCGTCGGGGCGCTCGTCGACCTCGTGGTCCGCTGACTGGCCTGTTCTTCCCTTGTCCCGACGAGGGGTTGCGCATAGATTCCGACCCTCCATGGGGATCACTGATCTCTTCCGCCCGAAGTACCGCCACAGCGACGTCCGCGTTCGCACCGAAGCCGTCAGGGCTATGACTGCGGATGACGCTGCCATTCTCACCCAAGTAGCTCGAACCGACCGTGATATCGGCGTGCGCCGACTCGCGATCGCGAAGATCGAAGAAGCCGAAGTCCTCGCGGACATCGCTGCGGCGGAAAGCGAACGCAGCCTGCGCGACTATGCGGGCGCACGCGCGGCCGAGTTGTGGGCGCAAGTCGCCTGCGGCGAAGACGTCGAGGATGCGAGCGCGGCGCTCGCCGGCATCATGAAGCTCGGCGATCAGCAAGCCCTCGTCGAGATCGTCGTCGATGCGAGCCTGCCCGCGTTGCGCAAGCGCGCTTTCGGCGAGGTGCGCGACCCACGCGCGCTCGCCGACCTCGCAAAGAGCGAAGCGCCCCATGACATTCGGCTCGCCGCCGTGGGTCGCATCGACGACGGCGACGTGTTGCGCGCGCTCGCGATCGACACGACGCTCAAAGAGGTCGGGCTCGCCGCCGTCGACAAGATCGACGATGCGGATCGCCTCGAGAACGTCGCGCAAAAAGCAAAGAACAAAGCGGTGCGGCAACGCGCGCGCAAGATCGCGACCGAGATCAACGAAGCCGAGCGCAAGCGCACGCCGGGCGTCCCCGACGAGGTGAAGCGCCGGCGCGCCGAGAAGGCTCAGCTGATTCGCCAGGTCGAGACGGTGGCTGACACGTTCGACTTCGACAAGATCGCCCCGAACGTCAAAGCTGCCGAGACCGCGTGGGCCGAGGTCGGCGGTGGCAGCGAGGACGGCGACGAGCGATTCGCCAAGGCGGTCGAGCGGTTCTGGAAGCGCAAACAACTGCACGACCAACAAGCGCGCACCGCCGACGAGCTTCGCGTCGTCGAACGCGAAGCGAAAGCCGACAAGGATCGCGCGGCCGCCGAACGCGCCGCTGCAGCGCCAGCGCCAGCGCCCGTGGCCGCGCCGGTGGTCGAGACCGATGCCGCTCGCGAAGCGCGCGAGGCCGAGGCGAAGCTGCGCGCGGAAGAGCGCGAGCGCAAGCGAGTCGAGGACGAGACGCGGCGAGCCGCTGAAGTCGCCGAGCGCGAAGCGCGCAAGAAGGAAGACGCCGAGCGCGCAGTCGCGATCGCCGCGAGTCTGCGCGCGATGTGCGACGACATGGAGGCGCTCGCGACCGTCGGCAGCAAAGACGGCAAGGCGATCGATCGCCTGCTGCAACAGGCGGGTAGGGCGTTCGATCAGATCGGCAAGGTCGTGTCGACCGAGCGCGACGCGATCGCCGATCGGTATCAGGCTGTGCGCGGCAAGCTGGTCGTCCGGATCAGCGAGCTACGCGAAGCCGAGGACTGGGAGCGCTGGGCGAACGTGCCGAAGGCCGAAGCGCTGATCGCGACGGCAAAGGCGATGGCCGAAGCGCCCGCGACGCCGGATCTCGGCGATCGGCTGCGTCAGCTGCAAGCGCTATGGAAGGAAGTCGGCGCGATGCCGCAGCGCCGCAGCAAAGACCTGTGGGAGCTGTTCAAGTCGACCTGCGACCAGGTCTACGAGAAGGTCCGCGGTGTCCGTGCGGTCGAGGCCGAAAAGTTCGACGAGGTCACGAAGGTCAAAGAGGCGCTGATCGCCGACGCCGAGGCGATCGCGGCGAGCTTCGATCCCGCGAATGCCGACAAGCTCAAGGCGCTGCAGGCGAAGTGGAAGGACTCGGGCCATCTCCCGCGCAAGATGGGCGACGAGCTGTGGAAGCGGTTCCGCGCCGCGTGTGACAAGTTCTTCGAGCAACGCAAGCCGCTGCTCGATGCCCGCCACTCCGAAGAAGCCGACAACCTGGCGAAGAAGCAGGCGCTGATCACGCGCGCGCAGCAGGTCGTCGACGGGGCGCCCGGACCCGGCGGGTGGGGAAAGGCGATCGGCCAGATCAAGGATCTGCAAGCCGAGTGGAAAGAAGTCGGCTACGTGCCGCGACGTGACGCGGACGCGATCTACAAAGCGTTTCGCGCCGTGTGCGATGCGTTGTTCGCGAAGCGCGATGGCGCTCGCGACGCCGAAGCGGATGCACATCGCGCGGTGATCGACGACATCAAAGGCGAGATCGCCGATGTGCTCGCCGGTGGCGACGACGTGATCGCCGCGGCGCTCGCCGTGCGCGCAAAAGTCGCCGAGCTCGGCAACCGCGAGCTGTCGGAGCGCATCGTCTCGATGATCAAGCAGGTGATCGCTGCGAATCCCGATGCGGTGAAGGGCACCGAGCTCGATCCGGCCGCGATCCGCGCGCGCCGCGACAAGCTGATCGCGAAAGCGGTCGAGCTGATGCCGAAGACCGAGGCCCCGGTGTCGACCGACGGAAACCCCGCCGATGTCGCTGCGAAGCTGCGCGATGCGATGCGCAAGAACGCGTTCGGCGATCTTCGGTGGTCCGGTCGCGATCCGATCGAAGTGATCGACGAGCTCCGCGCCCAGCTCGCGGACGCCGGCCCGGTGCTCGATGCCATCGATCAGGCTCAGCTCGACGCCTTCGACGCTGCATGCGCCAAGGTGCTCGAAGCGGTCGGCCAACGCCGTGACCAGCCCGCACCGGAGCCACGCCGCGATCGCGAAGAAGGTGGCGAGGGCCGCAGGCGTCGCCGCGAGCGCCGATCCGCCGAACAGTCGGTGGTCGCCGCGCCGCAGACCGAGACGCCAGTTACCGTCCACGACGCGATCACCGCGCCCGCGAAGCTGCCGTTCGAGCCACTGCCGCCGCCGCCCGCGCCGGTGGTGGTCGTGCCGCCCGTCGTGGTCGCCCCGCCGATCGTCGCCGAGTCGCCCGCGCGGCCGAGCGAGCCACCGCGCGCGAAGTCGCTGTCGACGTTGCCGCCGATGGACGAGCTCGACACCGGCTGGGATCTCGATGCGCCTGATCCGACCGCGAAGGCCGACGAAGGCGCGAAGTCTCCGCCGTCGTCATCCGAGATGGCGGGCGACAGCGCGACTGGCGGCGACGGCATCGACGAGCCGGGCTGGGACTAGAGCCCGGCCTTGCCCGCGTCCCAGAAGATGCCGGTCGCCGTCAAAGCGCCATCCGGGAGGTAGGGCACTGGGATTGCGGTATTGGCAGCCGTCGGAGCCGTGGAGAACTGGATCGCGACCGGTTTGAACGAGACGCTCAACGTCTGCACGGCGGTGATCGCCTCGAATGTCGAGTACGACGCGCAGGCGCCGAGGAAGCCCGAGCTGGTCGGCGTGACCACGAGACTGTTGCAGCTATACGTTGGAGCGCCCGTCGACGCCGTCCCGGTAAAGCTCGCGCCGGGGAGCGAATAATCCTGTGCCCGGACCGGTTGCAGGCCCCCCAGCGTGGCGATGCCTTCGACCAAGTGGTAGCCGTGCGGCGGATCGGCAGCGGTACGGCCTGGGATCACGAACCCGTCGAGGGTGTGAGAGAATGGCATCGGTTCGTTCGTGACGTCATCGACGAGCGTCGTGTACTCGTTGTAGCTGGAGACCGGACCCGCGTACGACGACGTCGTTGTGGTCGGATTCGCGGCACCGAAGCACCTCGGATCGTCCGAAGGCGAGACATAGCAGTTGATCTTCACGCCGCCCGGGCATGTGAGCGGGCACGACACTTCGGGGCCATTCGTCGCGGTCGCCTTGGAGGTCGCGATCGTCGTTTCAGCGAACGACCCGGTCAGCTCCGGGACGGTGAGCGACAGCACGATCGGCTCGCTCGTCTGTTGAACGATCGGGACGTCGAACAATGACGGCACGGTGTTCGAGGTCGGAGCGTTGAACAACACGGCGAGCGGGGTGTGAGGAGACAGCGAGAGGCCGGCGATCGAGCCGGGCTTCGAATCGTTCGTCGGGCTGGTGTCGTGTCCCA
>CAZDGY010000474.1:0-5476 GCA_964504685.1 uncultured Kofleriaceae bacterium
GCGCTCGCCCACCCGTCGGGACGCTCGCGGAACAGCCGCGCGATCGACCAACCGAGCACGGCAACCTCTTCCGGACCGAGGATGCGCGCCGCGACGATCGGATGTTGCGCGACGAACTCTACGACATCGCCGTTGCTGCGCTCGTCGAGGCCAACCGCGCGCTCGACCGCGCCGAGCCATTGCGTGCCGATCCAACGATCGATGCGCCGCAACGCCGGATCGATCGCACCGCACAGCGCGCGCGCCTCGCGATCGCCAAGCGCGTGACGATGTCGCGCGACCAGCGCGAGCGCTTCGCCGGCCACCGTGCGCAACGCGCCGGCGAGCAAGGTCGGGCCCGCCGTCGTCGCTGCGAAGTAACGTGCGAGCGCCTGCGCTGCGGTATAGGCGGCGGCTTGCGCGAGTGCCGCGCGGTCGTCCTCCGACGCCTCGGCAAACACCACTTCGAGCCAACGCCCGACGAGCCGATCGCCTCGCGCGAGCTCGCTGCGCGCATCGGCGTCTTTGCGCGCGACGCCGACGTCGGCGAACAACGCGTCGATCGCGCGCCGACTAGGCGTAGCGGGCGAAAACCCCGCGAGCCATGCCGGATCGAACGCGATCGCGGTGGCCTTGCCGAGCGCTCGCGCGACGACCGAGCTATTCGCTGCCACCGGTACGAAATCGGCGAGGTCGCGCGCCATGCGACGAGCGAGCGAGGTCGCGCCGGCATCGAGCCGTTCTGCGATCGCGGCTTCGACGGTGATAAAGCCGTCGGCCGAGACCGCCGCGACCGTGCGCAACGCGCGCGCGATCGCTACGTGCTCGTCGCGTCCCGGATCGCCGAGCTCGACGCGCCATAGTTGCTCGAGCCCGTCGCGCCATTGCCCGGCCGCGAACAAGCCCCGCGCCGCCGCGAGCCGCGCGACCGACTGCGAGAGCCCACGACCGAGGCCGAATTGTGCCCACGCGAACGCGACCTCGTTCTCTCTCCCGAGCGCGACGAGCGAATCGAGAAAGATCGCGAGATCGATCGAGTCTCCCGGCTCGACGCGACCGAAGCCCTCGACCGCGCGCGCCTCGTCGCCGCGGAAGTAGCCTTCACGCGCGTAGCTCCACGCGACAAATCGCGGGTCTTTGCGCCAATCGCCGAGCACGCGCGCCTGCGCTGCCCACGCGGTTTCGCGCCCGTCGAGCCGATTCGCGCGCAACGCGATCGCCTCGTCGAGTCGACCGACGTCGAGCAACGCGGTCGAGGCGCGGAGATCGATCTGGATCTGATCCGGATACCACGGCAGCACCGGATCCATCGGGCAGCCGTGCGAGCTCGACGAGCGCAACGCTTGCTCGAGTTGGGCTCCCTCGCGATCTGCATGCTCGTAGAGATCGAGCAACGCGACGTGGGCGCGCGGATCATCCGGCATCAACGCGACCGCGCGTTCGAGCAAACGCAATGCTTCGTCGGTGCGCGCCGCCGCATCGAGGCGCTCGGCGGACGCGACGAGCACCGGCAACGCCGCCGGCCGACACAGCGCAGCGATCGCGGCCGCGGCGGTCGTCTCGAGCGCGCTCGGGGCGCCGACGCCTTCGGCAAACGTCTCGGCTGCGCTCGCGTCGTCCGCGGCATCGAGCTCTTCGTGAGGTCGCGCCCACCCCGGCGCACTCGCGATCACTCGCCGCAATAACGCGTAGTCGCGGCGATGCGGTGCCGCCGCTTCGAACTTTCCGAACAACGCCTGCGGGTGCTCGGGGTCGACCGCGAGGACGAGCTCGGAGAGGTCTTCGCGCAACGCGAGCTCGAGCAAGCGCAATGCCGACACGCGCATCTGCGCCGGCAAACGATTCGCTACCGGCCGCGCGATCGAGCGCCCCGTTGTCGCCTCGATCGGCGTATCGAGGGTCGAGTCGACGGTGACATCGATCGACACGTCGTCTTCGAGATCGAGTGAATCATCGAGCGACTCGTCGAGGGAATCCGCTACGACCGAGAGGCTCCACGTGGGTTTGGTCGCGACCGGCAACGCCCACGCGCGCGCTTGCTCGGCGAGCACGGGGCCGACCACGCGAACGACCGCGAGCAACTCGTCGCTGGTCGCCGGCTCGAACCGGCGCGGCAACGCACCCAACCCGCGCGCGGTCAGCCACGACGCGAGCACCTGATCGATCTGCGACCCGATGTTGCGCCCGAGTGCATCGAACGACTCCTGCGTCCCGTCGCGTCCGACGACGTGCAGCCGCACCGCAGCCGGCTTGCCGCTGAGCGACAGCTCGAGCCAGAGCACCTCGTCGCGCCGGGTCGGTGCGAAGAACGCATCGTTCGGACGGCCACCGCGCTCCGCGTGCTTCGGCACGAACTGGCCATCTTGCGGCAGCAGCGGCGTCGCGTCGGGATCGAGCACCGCGAGCCGCGGATGGCGCTGACACGCTTCGATGCACGCGGTCCACAACAAGGCCGCAGCGGCGCGCTCGAACGGCGCATCGGGTCCGTCGATCGACACGTCGGGCACGAGAAACGCGATGCGATGGGGCTTCGCGAGCGCTGGCACCTAGATTCCCTCCAGCTCGCCGCGGTGCAGCCGTCGAGTGCCTTGACGTTCGAGCTGCGCGATCGTCTGCACCGGGCAGGTGTCGCCGCACACGTAGTAGTCGATGCCGGGAAATGGTCCGGTGACGAGGCGTGCGCCGACGCGCTCGACTGCCGCCGCGATCGCATCCTTGTTCAGCTTCACGAACTCGCCGGCGAGATAGATCGTCGCGCCTACAAGCCCGCGACCGAGCCGACGAGCCACCGCGGCGATCGGCTCGATCGTCGGCGGGTCGGGCTCGGAGTCGTCGAGCGACGACTTTGCGAGCGCCACGACGGAGGCGACGCCACCCGCGAGCGCGCGCAACGCTGGCCGCACATCGGGTGCGTGCTCGATCAGCCAGCGCTCATGCGGTCCGGGAAACGGCTCGAGACCGGCGTCGTCGACGATCTCCGACGGCGGCAGGTCTTCAGCGAGCAAGCGCGCCGCGAGATCGGGGCGACCGCCGCGATAGCATGCGAGCGCCCGTGCGCAGACGAGCTCCGGGGTGTGCGAGCGCGACGTCGCCGCGAGCTCGAGCGCCGCAATCGGTCGGCCATGGATCGCGAGCTGGAGCGCACCGAGGTCCGGAACACGCATCGTCTGGGCCGCCGCGGTGAGTTGTTTGACGCGGCCGCGTTGCGCGAGGTCTTCGAGGTAGAGATCGCGCACGAGCTGCTGCGATTCAGGATGCGCGGCGACGAGCTCCCGCGCGCGCGCGGGATCGCCAGAGCCACGCACCATCCAGCCCCACATCGCGTAGAGGTTCGCCTCGGGGTGACGCGCGAACTTTGTGAGCGCTCCGAGGTCATCGGCCGCGAGTGCGCATGCGGTACGGCGCTGATCCGGCGCGATCACGGCGGTCGAGCGCGCGACGCGGAGGCCGCGCACCGTCGGGATCACCCCGCGATGCGCGAGGTGCCACTTCGCTCGCTGGCGCAGGAGATCGATCGATTTCATGCCGCGCAGCGCATCCTCGAACGCGCCGAGCCTCGCCTCGCCGGCGAGCGCGATCGTCAGGTACAGCATCTCGAGTCGCTCGCTCGTCATCGCGCCGTGACTGCCGCGCACTGTCAGCATCGGCACGGCCTCTTCTCCGAGGACCGCCGCCACCAGCCGCACGGCGCGCACTCGGTGCGGCGCCGGAATGTCGTCGAGACACACGAGCAACACGCGCGCGAGAGCGGGCGTCGCAAAGCACTCGAGTGCGTCGGCCCACAGCGCGGGTGCGCGCGCGTACACCGCAGACGCAGCGTCGGCTTGAACGTGGCGCAGCGCCGGCGCGAGCTGTCCGCTCGCGATCTTGCCGGCATCGGTCGCGGCATCTGCGAGCTCGGTCAAGACCTCGTCGGCGAGCGCGATCGCCTCGGTCGGCCATCTCGTCGCCGGATGCAGCTCGCGAAGCTGACGCCAGCCGAGCGCCCAGATCGCTTGATCGCGCAGCGGCGGTGGCGTTGCAGCATCGCGCGCGACCGCGGCGAGCCGCTTGCTGGTCTCCGCCGATGGAAACCGCGATAACCACACGCAGCCACGCCGGCGCAGCTCGATCGCGTGGCGCGGTTGGATCATCCAGTAGCCGACGTCGGCTAGCGACGGATCGGCACCGAGCCAGGGCTCGCCGTCGGCGACGAGCCGCGCGAGCTTTTCGAGCGCGACGCCTTCGAGCGGACCGCCTTCGACCGGCAAACCTCCGAGCACTTCGCGCACGCGATAGCGCAACGCCGGCGGAACCGCGTCGAGCGGCCCGAGCGCGACCGGGAGATCTGCCACGACGCGAGCATAGATCGATCGCGTCGCGTCAGGTGGGTTACGCTTGCTGCGGCATGACGATCAGATCTTCGTACGCCGTCGTCGCGATCACGCTCGCCGGTCTGTGCAACCCCGGCTTTGCGGATGGCTCGATCAAGGGCACGGTCAACTTTGTCGGCGAAGCGCCGGAGCGCGGCACGCCGAGTAACGTCGACAAGAAGTGCGGCGCCGACGTGCACGACGAGGCGATCATCGTCACGAAGGGCAAGCTCGCCGGCGTGCTTGTTAGGATCAAGAACGGTACGGCGGGTAGCTTCGCCGCGCCGGCTGCGCCGGTCGTCGTCGACCAGCGCGCGTGTCAGTACTCGCCGCGCGTCGTCGGCATCATGGTCGGCCAAGAGCTCGCGGTGCATAACGCGGACAACCTGTTTCACAACGTCCACGGCACGATCGCGGGCAAGGACGTCGTCAACAAGATGCAAAACCTCGACGACAAGCTGTCGGTCGAAGCGAAGCCGGCTGCGGGAGACGTCATCGAGCTCGTGTGCAACGTCCACCCGTGGATGCACGCGTATGCGGTCGTGCAGGACCATCCGTTCTTCTCGGTCACCGGCGACGACGGCGCGTTCGAGATCAAAGGCGTACCGCCGGGAACCTACACGCTCGAGGCCTGGCACCCGACGCTCGGCGCGAAGTCGATCTCCGTCGTCGTTGGTAAGGGCGGTCGCGCGAACGTGCGCGCGACGTTCGAGTATCGCCAGCAGTAGCGCTAGTGACCGACGGCGTCGATCTGCGCGCGCGCCCACTCGGCGCGGTGCAGCAGATTCGTGTAGTCGCCATCTTGGGCCTTGGCGCCCCACTGCGCGAGCTCGGTCTCGGCGGCCTTGAGCTCGGTGCGCGCGGCCTCGCCGTTGACGGAGTTGGCGGGAACCGCCTGCTCGACGAGGATCTCGACCGCGCCTTGCGGATCGACGCGCAAGTAGCCGCTCGACACCGCGTAGCGCGCGCGCGTCTTCGTGCCGATCGTCAGCACGCCCGGCTTGAGCGCCGCCAGCATCGGCACGTGCCCCGGCAGCAGCTCGAACTCGCCGAGCTCGCCCGGCGCCTGAACGCTGTCGGTGTCCGCCTGCGTGACCACGCCCTGCGGCGTCACCACGTTGACCGTCAGGTTGCCGCTGCCCGCC
>CAZDGY010000475.1:0-5476 GCA_964504685.1 uncultured Kofleriaceae bacterium
GAGGGCGAGCAGGCGCGGGTCGTTGATCGGATAGACGACCGTGCCGCCATCGCGCAGGCCGAGCCAGATCTCGGCCTTCGCGCGCGCGATCGCGTCGGTCGAGCCGAGCAGCTCGAGGTGCGCGCTGCCGGCGTTGACGACGACCGCGACGTCGGGCGCCGCGATCCGCGTCAGGTACTCGATCTGCCCGGCGCCGCGCATGCCCATCTCGACGACGCCGTAGCGATGGAACGGCCGCAGCCCGAGCAGCGTCAGCGGCACGCCGGTCTCGTTGTTGAGCGAGCCGTCGGCGGCGTGCGTCGTCCCCGCGGTCGCGAGCGCGGCACGGGTCAGCTCTTTCGTCGTCGTCTTGCCCGCGCTGCCGGTGATCGCGACGAGCTTGCGCGTCGGCTCGCTCCACGCGATGCGATGCGCGCGCGCGAGCTTGCCGAGCCCGATCCGCGTGTCGCCGACGACGATCTGCGGAACCTTCACGTCGACTCGGTGATCGACCATCACCGCACTTGCACCGGCGGCGATCGCGGCGGCGCAGAACTCGTGGCCGTCGTGGTGCTCGCCGCGGATCGCGACGTACAGCGCGCCCGGTGCCGCACGCCGACTATCGATCACCTCGCGATCGACCTGGATCGCGCCATCGCCGACGACATCGCCGCCCGCATCGCGCGCCAGGCTCGCGACGATCTGGTGCTCGCGCTCGGCGATCGCGGCGGCAGCTTCCTCGCGGTCGTCGAAGTGGATCTTGGTCGTGCCGAGGATCTGATAGTCCTCGTGGCCTTTGCCGGCGATCACGACCACGTCGCCGGGCGTCGCCTCGGCGACCGCGGCGAGCATCGCGGCGCGGCGATCGGCGTCGACGAAGAACGGCTTCGGTACCGCCGGCAAGATCTGATCGATGATCGCGCGCGGATCTTCGGTGCGCGGATTGTCGCTCGTGACGACCGCGAGATCGGCGAGCTCGGCGACGACCGCGCCCATCTTCGGCCGCTTCGTCGGATCGCGATCGCCGCCGCAACCGAACACGCAGATCAGGCGTCGCTTGGTCAACGGGCGCAGCGCGGACAACACGTTCGACAGCGCGTCGGGCGTGTGCGCATAGTCGACGAGCACGTCAAGGTCAGCGCCGTTCTTCACCCGCTCGACGCGCCCGGGCACGCCTGGCAGCTGCGCGATGCCGCGTGCGATCGCGTCGTGCGCGATACCGAGCGCCTCGCCGATCCCGACCGACAGCGCGAGGTTCGCGACGTTGTAGTGGCCGATCAGCGGCGGGCAATCGATCGCGAGCTCGCCGGTCGGTGTCGCGATCGTCGCTTTGATCCCGCGCACGCTCGACTGTTGCTGCGTTACGCGGATGTCGCTCGGCGAGCCATTCGCCGACACGCGCAGGACGTTCGCCGCGCCCTCGGCCATGCCGGCGCCGGCTGGATCGTCGATGTTGACGACCGCGGTGCCGTTCGGGCTCAGGTAATCGGTGAACAGCAGGCGCTTGGCGTCGCGATACGCGGTCATCGTGCCGTGGATGTCGAGATGGTCTTGCGTGAGGTTCGAGAACGCGGCGACCGCGAGCTTCATGCCACCGACCCGGTGCATCGACAACGCGATCGACGTCACCTCCATCACGACGTGCGTGCAGCCGGCAGCGCGCATCCGAGCGAGCGTGCCGTGAATGATCTGCGGCGTCGGCGTCGTGTACGCAGCCGGCTCGGCGTGACCCGGCCAGCGCAGCTCGACCGTGCCGATCACGCCGACCTTCGCGCCACTCGCCGCGAGGATGCTCTCGACGACGTAGGTCGTGGTCGTCTTGCCGTTCGTGCCGGTCACGCCGACTAGCGTCATCGCCGCGCCCGGATCTCCAAGCGAGCGTGCGACGAGGGGCCCGAGCGCGGCGCTGCCCGAGGCGACGATGACTTGCGGCACGGCGAGGTTTGGCAGCTCGCGTTCGACGACGACTGCGGCGGCACCTCGCTCGATTGCGGTCGACACGAAGTCGTGACCATCGGACCGCAGGCCGCGTACCGCGACGAACACCTCGCCTTTGCCGACCTTGCGCGAGTCGTCTTGGACCGCGCCGACCTCGATCTCGGCCGTGCCGACGACTCGCGCGCCGGCGAGGCCGTCGATCAGCTGGCGCAGCGTGGTCATGTCTCTAGAACGCGCAGCTTCAGCGATTTCGTGCAGCTAGGCAAGGTTCAGTGAGCGCGCGGCAGCTCGTCGGAAAACGTCAGGCTGACGCGACCGATGACCGACGTCGGACCGGGCGGCGGGTCCTGCGCGACCATCCGTCCGCTCCCGTGGATATCGACCTCGATGTGCTGATCGCGCGCGAGCTCGAGCGCCTTGCCGACGCCGAGGCCGCGAAAGTCCGGGACGGTCGCGATCGCGTCGATCGGGGCAGCCTGTGCGACTTCGGGCGCCGGGGCAGGCGGTGCGATCGGCCCTTTCATCGCGGCAGGCGCGGCGACGATCGTCCCGGGCGGCGGCGGTTCGACCATCGGCGCGTCACCCGGCACGCCGAGGTAGCGCAGGGACTCGCTGGCGATCTTCGCGAACACCGGGCCCGCGACCTTCGCGCCGAAGTGATCGAAACCGCTGGGTTCGTCGATCATCACCACGATCGCGAGCTTCGGATTCGAGATCGGTGCGAGACCCGCGAACGATCCGAGGTAGCGCGTCTCCGAGTAGTGCTTCGTCTCGGGATCGTACTTGTGCGCCGTCCCGGTCTTGCCACCGCACTTGAAGCCGGGCACCCAGATCGTCTCGGCCGTGCCGTGCATCTTGCCGCGCTCGAACACGGTCTCGAGCATCGCCATCATCTGCATCGCGGTCTTGCCCGACACGACGCGGCGCTCGGCCGGCGTCGGCTTGTACAGCACGTTGCCATCCGCCGCGACGACCTCGTCGACGATGCGTGGCTCGGTGTACATGCCACCGGCGCCGATCGCGGCGAGCCCGGCGGCGACTTGGAGCGGCGTGACCGTGATGCCGTAACCGAACGCGATGTGCGCGAGATCGACGTCGCGCCAGGTCGCGCCATCGTGCACCGTGCCGTAGCGCTCGGCCGGAAGCTCGATGCCGGTGCGCGCACCGAACCCGAACGTCTTCAGGCCCGCGTAGAGCTTATCGGCGCCCATACGCAGCGCGATCTTCGCGGCGCCGACGTTCGACGAGCGCTTGATGATGCCGGTGACGTCGAGATAGTTGTCGCCGTCGACGTCGGTGATCGGCGTCTTGCCGACGGTGAAATGACCGCCGTTGAGATCGAACCCGGTGTCCGGCGTGACGATGCCCTGGTCGAGCGCGATCGACACGGTGAACATCTTCATCACCGAGCCCGCCTCGTACAGATCGGTGACCGGGCGATCGCGCGCCTCGCCGACCTCCGCGGTGTTCGGATCGTAGGTCGGATAGCTCGCGAGCGCGACGACGCGACTCGTGCCGACCTCGAGCACGACCGCGACGCCGCTCTTCGCCTTGTTCGCGATCACGGATTCGGACAGCGCGGACTCGGCGATCGCTTGGATGCTGCGGTCGAGCGACAGGTGAACGGTCGCGCCGGCCTCGACATGCGCGACTCCCGACGACATCATCGCGCGTCCGCGTGCATCGCGCAGCGCCGCGATCTCGCCGCCCTTGCCGGCGAGCCACGCGTTCATCGTCTTTTCGAGGCCATCCTTGCCGCTACCATCGATGTCGGTGCGGCCGATCACGGTGCCCGCGAGTGAGCGACCGGGATACCAGCGACGCGGCTCGTGTGCGATCTCGACGCCGGCGAGCTTCGCAGCGGTCACCGCGCGCGCGACCTCGGGCGTTACGTGACGCGCGAGCCAGACGAAGTGGCGATCGCCGGCGAGCTTTGCCTCGAGCGCCGCGGTGTCGAGGCCGAGCAGCTTGCCGAGGGTCTCACTCGTCGCGGTCAGATCTTTGATGTCGTGCGGGCTCGCCCAGACCGAGTCGGTATCGGCGCTCGCTGCGAGCTGGCGGCCTTCGGCGTCGACGATCTCGCCCCGCGGGGCGGCGATGTCGAGTTGCATCTCGTGCTGGCGTTCGGCGAGGTCGTGAAACTTCTGGCCGTCGCCGACTTGCAGCGCCCATGCGCGCACGACGACGCCGAGCAAACCGATCGTCACGATCGCGCCGCTCAGATATGCCCGCACGCGCGCGCCATGCGACACGCCAGGCGTCATCGGCCGAAGCTTCGGCTTCACGGTGTCGCCGCGACCTTGTTGTGGCGATCGAGGGTCTGGATATGATCTGGCGCGACCGTCGTCATGCCCAGCTCGATCGCGAGCTTGCGAATTCGATCGGGAGCGGTCAGCGTCGCGAGCTCGAGCTCGAGCCGGCGGTGCGCCTCGCGCAACTCGCGCACGTGCTCGGACGCTTGGGTCAACTGATAGCCGACGCTCAGCACTTCATGCTCGCGCGCGACGCGCACGACCCCGAAACCCGCGACCGCGATCGCGATCGCGACGAGCGTGATCACCGCCGGCTTGACCGATGGTGCTTCGCCTTCATTGCGCTTGAACAGGCGATACAACAGCGCGGACGACGACATTCGACGTCCGTCCACTACACGCCGTGGCCACGCGACGGGCCAATTTTTTTTGCGATTCCTCGATTGAACCGCACCGCCATTCGGCAGCGCTGCCGGCGAGGCGAAGCCTCAGCCGTCGACGGGAAAATCGGGACTGCGCGGAGGTTCAGGAGTGAGCGGGCACGTTCGGTGCGGTAGTTCGCTCGCAGGCGCGCAGTCGAGCGGATCGCGCGCGTGGGTTGCGCGCAACTTCGGCGGCATCGGCGAACACGGCTTTGCGCTCGACCGGCTCGCACACCGCCAAGCTGCGTTCGCCGGCCTTCGCTGCGAGCGCGGGAGGTAGCGACGACGTCCACGCGAGGTCGCGAAACCGATTCTTCACGAGCCTGTCCTCGAGCGAATGGAAGCTGATGACGACGCAGCGACCGCCAGGCGCGAGCAACGCCGGGAACGCATCGAGGAACCGCGCGAGCTGATCGAGCTCGCGATTGACCGCGATCCGCAGCGCCTGGAACGTCCGGGTCGCCGCGTGAATCTTCGACTTGCGCTGCTCGGCCGCCGGGATGACGCGGGCGACCAGCGCGGCCAGATCGATCGTCGTGTGCAGCTTGTCCTCGCCAACCGCGTCTTTGATCGCACGCGCGATCTTGCGCGAGTGGCGCTCTTCCCCGAGCTCGAAGATCACGTTGCCGAGCGCTTCGACATCGAGGTCGCGCATCAGCTCGAACGCAGTTGGCCCGCGGGTCGGATCCATCCTCATGTCGAGCGGGCCGGCCTTGCTGAACGAAAAGCCGCGTTCGGCGCGATCGAGCTGCGGCGACGACACCCCGAGGTCGGCGAGAAAGCCATCGACCTGATCGAGCTTCAAGTCGGCGAGAATGCGAGTGATATCGCCAAGCTCGCCGTGGACAAGCGTGGCGCGGTCGCCAAGGCGCTCGCGACTTGCGT
>CAZDGY010000476.1:0-5463 GCA_964504685.1 uncultured Kofleriaceae bacterium
AACGTGCCGATCAGCGACAGCGGCACGGCGACGCCCGGAATGATCGTCGCGCGTGCACTGCCCAAGAAGAAATAGATCACGCCGATCACGAGCAAGATCGTCAGGAGCATCGTGAACTGCACGTCGTGCACCGACGCGCGCACGGTCTCGGTACGATCCGCGAGCACGGTGACGTCGATCGCCTGAGGCATCGAAGCGCGCAGCTGCGGCAACAGCTTCTTGATCGCGTCGACGACGTCGATGATGTTCGCGCCCGGTTGGCGCTGGACGCTCAAGATGATCGCGCGCTTGTTCGAGACCTCGGCTTGCCCGCCCTTCGTGGTCGGCTCGGTGCGCACGCCGGCCCAGCCTGCGAGTTGCTCGTTCTCGACGCCGTTTACGACGTGCGCGACATCGCCGAGCCGGATCACGGAGTTGTTGCGCACCGCGATCACGAGCGGCTCGAAATCCTCGGCCTTCGTCAGCTGATCGTTGGTCTGCAGTGCCCAGTCTTGGCGCGGCCCATCGAGGTTTCCCTTCGGCTGGTTGACGTTCGCCGCCGCGATCGCGTTGCGGATGTCCTCGAGCGTGAGGCCAGCGCCAGCGAGCGTCTCCGGATCGACCTTGATCCGTACCGCGGGTTTCTGTCCGCCGCCGATCGTGACGAGACCGACGTCTTTGACCTGCGCGATCTTCTGGGCGAGCACCGAGTCGGCGTAGTCGTCGACTTGATCGAGCGGCAGCGTGTCCGAGCTGATCGCAAGCGTCAGGATCGGCGTGTCGGCGGGATTCGCTTTGTTGTAGGTCGGCGGCGCGGGCAGCGTGCGCGGCAACAAGTTCGATGCCGCGTTGATCGCCGCTTGCACGTCTTGCTCGGCGGCATCGATGTCGCGATCGAGCGTGAATTGGAGCGTGATCTGCGACGTACCGAAGCTCGAGATCGACGTCATCGCGGCAAGCGAAGGCACTTGGCCGAACTGGCGCTCGAGCGGCGTCGTCACCGCCGAGGCCATCGTGTCCGCGCTCGCGCCGGGCAGCGCCGTCGACACGATGATCGTCGGGTAGTCGACTTGCGGCAGCGCGGCGACCGGGAGCTGGGTGTACGCGGCGAGGCCCGCGAGCAATAGTCCGACCATCAACAGCGTCGTCGCGACCGGCCTGCGGATGAACGGTTCGGAGATGCTGAGCCCGCTCTCGGGCGCCTTGGCCGGCTCGAGCTTGGGCGGCTTGTCGCCGTCGCCACTCGGCGGTTGATGCTCGTCGCTCACGGGGCCGCGCTCGGCGCTGCGGAGCCACTACCGCTGCCACCGCCGGGGCCGCTGCCACTGCCCTTGCCATGACCGCCGTGCCCGCTACCCGAGCCTGCACCATCGCCAGCGGCTGCCGGTGAGCCTGGCGTTTGGCCCGGTTGCGTCGGAGCGACGCGACCACCCGGGCGGAGCTGCGCTTGCCCCTCGACGACGACCTGCTCGCCCTTCTTGAGCCCGCTCTGGATCACCTTTTGATCGCCGCTCGTCAGCGCGACGGTCACCAACCTCATCTGCGCGGTGTTCGTACTGTCGACGACATAGACGTACGTGCCTTTGGGGCCGTCCTGGACCGCGACGGCGGGAACGACGATCGCGTCTTTACGCGTCTCGAGCAGCAAGCGCGCTTTGACGAACGCGTTCGGCCACAGCAACGCCTTGTCGTTCTTCACGATCGCTTTCATGCGGAGCGTCTCGGTCGTGGTGTTGATCTGGTTGTCGAGAATCACCTGATCGCCTTCGGCGAGCGGCGTGACGCCGTCCGAGGCAAACACCTCGACCTTCGGGTTGCCGCCGACGATCGCGGATGACACCTGGCTCAGCGTCTTCTTCGACACGGTGATGAACACCGCTGCCGGATCGATCTTCGTGATCACGACGAGGCCGTTCACGTCGGTCGCGTGGACGACGTTGCCGGCATCGACCTGGCGCACGCCGGCGATGCCATCCAGCGGCGCCTTGACCTCGGCGTAGTCGAGGTTGAGGTTCGCCATCTCGATCTGCGACTGGTCGATCTTCATCGCGCCTTCGGCCTGGCCGATCTGACCGGCGAGATCGTCGACCGTGACCTGCGCGATCAGGTTTTCCTTGCGCAACTCGATGTCGCGGTCGTAGTCGCGCTTGTACGCGTCGCGTTGTGCGCGATCGCGAGCGAGCGCGCCCTGCGCGTTATGCAGCGCGACCAGGAACGGGCGCGGATCGATCTCCGCGATCACCTGGTTTTGTTTGACCGGCTGGCCTTCGGTGAACAGCACCTTCGAGAGCAAGCCATCGACCTGCGCGTGCACCGTGACTTGCTGGAAGGCAGCGACCGTCCCGAGACCCTCGAGCCAGATCGGCATGTCCTTCTGCTCGACCGGCGCGAGCGAGACTGGAACGACGCGATCCCCCGAGCCGCCGCCCTTGCCGGAACCGCCACCCGACCCGGCTCCGGAGGCCGTGCTGGCGTCGGTCTTGTTGCCGCAGCTCGCCGCTCCCGCGATGGCGGCCATCGCGACGAGCGTGCGAAGAAAGGACTGGGTTGTTCTGGAGCTCATCGTCGACGAAGGCAGGATGGCACCCTTCTATCTGCGATTGCTTTGCCAAGATATGAACGAGTGTGAACCGAGCGTGGGCGCCCACGACCGATATATAGTCACGGGACCGTGACCACGCGTAGCGTAGTGAAATCCAGTGAGTTGGTGACGCGCACTGCCGCTGTCGCCGAAGAAGTCGCCGCCAAACACGCGGCGGACGTCGATCAAAAGAGCCGGTTTCCACTGGAGACATTTGCCGCCCTTAAGCAGGGCAAGCTGTTGTCAGGAGCCGTGCCAAAGTCGCTTGGCGGCCAAGGCGCCGGGATGCTCGAGCTCGGGATGCAGTGCCACGCGCTCGCGCACGGTTGTGGCTCTTCCGCGATGATCCTCGCGATGCACCACATCCAGGTCGCGTGTATCGCGCGACACG
This sequence comes from uncultured Kofleriaceae bacterium, assembly GCA_964504685.1. Classification (GTDB taxonomy): domain Bacteria; phylum Myxococcota_A; class Polyangia; order Haliangiales; family Haliangiaceae; genus JABFXX01. The sequence continues at coordinate 2,952 of CAZDGY010000476.1, forward strand.
GAATGGGCTCGGCCTTCTTCGAAAAGTACATGCGCGAGCACCTGGTCGCGCGCCAAGATGTCATCGCGTCGATCACGTCGGAGAACGGCACGTTCGGCGACACGCGCTCGAGCGTGTGCGCGGTCGAAGTCAGCGGCGACAAGATCAAGCTCGAGAAAGACGCGACCACGGTCAGCTACGGTCAACACGCCGATGCGCAACTCGTCACCTGCCGGCGCGCGGCGGACGCGGCAGCGAGCGATCAGGTGCTCGTGCTGTTCAAGCACGGCGACTACACGCTCGAGCAGACCGGAACGTGGGACACGCTCGGCATGCGCGGCACGTGCAGCCCGGGCGCGAAGTTCTCCGGCCACGGCGGAGCCGAGCAGATCGTCCCCGGCTCGTTCGCCGACAGCTCGGCGCAGACGATGGTGCCGTACTCGCACATCTTGTGGGCGTCGCTGTGGACCGGCATCGCCGGCGATGCGCTCGGTCGCGCAGCGCAGTTCGTCCGCGGCGAGGCACGTAAGAAGCCGGGCACCGTGCCGCCGAACGCGACGCGGCTCGCACGCGCGCACGTCGATCTACAAGCGATGCGCCACAATTGGGAGTCGTGCGCTCAAGAGTTCGACGAGCTCGGCGACGGTCCTGGCGCGCGCGAAACGCTCGGCTCGATGGGCTGGGCGCTGCGGATGAACCAGCTCAAGATGAACATCTCGGAGATGGCCCCGAAGATCGTCCACGAGGCGCTGCAGATCATCGGCATCATGGCTTACAAGAACGATTCGAAGTTCACCGTCGGTCGGCACTATCGCGACGTGCTGAGCGGCGCGTTGATGGTGTCGAACGAGCGGATCGCGGGCAAGAGTGCGTCGATGCTCCTGGTCTTCAAAGACGACTGAACCGAACTGAGGATCCATGCCAGCCACCGAATTCGATGCGCTGAAGTTTTACGAAGGCTTGGTCAAGGCCGGCCTGATCGTCCCGGTCGGCGTGCCTGGCGCATTCGGCCGCAACCACGTATTCGAGGACGTGCTCGATCGGTTCAACGCGGCGGTGACCCGACTCGCGGCGAACGATGGCGCCGAGTACTTCGTGTACCCGCCCGTGATCGATCGCAAGGTCCTCGAGAAGACCGATTACATGGATTCGTTCCCCCATCTCGCGGGCACGGTCCATAGCTTCTTCGGCAAAGAGCTCGACGCGCGCAAATTGTCCGAGCGGATCCACGCCGGCGAGATGTGGGGCAACGAGATGGGCATCACCGGCGTGACGCTCAATCCCGCGGCTTGTTACCCGGTCTATCCGAGCTTCACGGGCACGGTGCCGGCGAGCGGCAAGCTCGTGACGATGCTCAACTGGGTCTATCGCCACGAGCCATCGCCGGAGCCGACCCGCATGCAGGCGTTTCGGGTGCGCGAGTTCGTGCGCTGCGGTTCGCCCGAGCAAGTCGTCGAGTGGCGCGACATGTGGTTACGCCGCGGCCTGACGCTGCTCGAATCGCTCGGCCTGCCCGCGGCCGCCGACGTCGCGTCCGATCCGTTCTTCGGCAAGGGCGGCAAGATGCTCGCCGCGAGCCAGAAAGAGCAAAAGCTGAAGTTCGAGGTGCTCGTGCCGGTGATCTCGAAGGAGACGCCGACCGCGGTGTGCTCGTTCAACTTCCACGAAGGCCACTTCGGCGAAGCGTTCGAGATCAAGACCGCCGATGGCGCGGTCGCGAACACCGCGTGCCTCGGGTTTGGACTCGAGCGCGTGTGTATGGCGCTGTTCCAGACCCATGGGTTCGATCCCGGCGCGTGGCCGAGCGCGGTGCGTGCACAGCTGTGGGCGTGAAGGTTCTACAGCTCGACGCGACGGCGTATCAGCGTCACTCGCTGCACGCCGACCATCGCGTATGGGTCGAGAAGAACTGCTACGTCGACATCTGGATCGAGGTCATCCACGCGATCGGCTGCGAGCCGATGGCGGTGATGCCGTTCGTCGTCGCGCTCGACTTCGAAGGCGACCAGTGGACGTTTTTCAAGCCGCCGCACGACGAGCTGCGCGACCTCTACGGGCTCGATGTCCAAGAGCTCAACTGTTGGCGACCGCTGCTCGAGCACGCCGAAGAACATCTCGCCGCCGGCAAGCTGATCTCGACCGAAGCCGACGCGTGGTGGCTGCCCGATACATCGGGCACCGACTACCGCACGCAGCACACGAAGTCGACGATCGTGCTGTCCGACCTCGACGTCGCGGCCAAGCGGCTCGGCTACTTCCACAACGCCGGCTACTTCACGCTCGACGGCGAAGATTTCGACAAGACGTTTCGCATCGGCGTGCCACATGACTCCGCGTTCATGCCGTTCTTCGCCGAGCTCGTGCGCATCGATCGTATCGTCGTGCGCCCCGACGCCGAGCTCAAAGCGATGTCGGGCAAGCTGCTCGCGCGCCACCTCGCCCATCGGCCGACGACGAACCCGGTGCGCCGGTTCGGCGAGCGGTTCGCGCGAGACTTGCCAGAGATCACCGCGCGCGGCCTGCCCTACTATCA
>CAZDGY010000477.1:0-5446 GCA_964504685.1 uncultured Kofleriaceae bacterium
CCGACGCGGCGGCGAAGATGCGTTGCGTCTACGCGACGACCTCGATCTTGACCGCGCTCTGGGCTGCATCGCCGATCGTCGAGGACAAGATCAGCGGGTTCCAAACCTATCGCGCGTGGATCTGGCGCGACACCGACCGGGCGCGCTCGGGCCTCGTGTCGTTCGTGTTCGATCGAGACGACGTGTTCACCGCGTACATGCAGTGGGCGCTCGATGTGCCGATGTACTTCGTCTACCGCAGCGGTTATCACGCGGTGCCCGCGGGCCTGACGTTCCGCCAATACATGAAGGACGGCTGGAATGCCGAGCGCGCGACCGGCGAAGACTGGGCGCTGCACTTGTCGACGCTGTTCCCCGAAGGTCGGCTCAAGAAGTTCATCGAGGTTCGCGGCTGCGATTGCGGTTCGCTCGACATGATCGCCGCGCTGTCGCCGTTCATGCGCGGCCTGCTCTACGACGCCGACGCGCGCTCCGCCGCGATCGGGTTAACCGCCGGGATGACGTTCGCCGAACGCGAGCAACTCGCCGACGACGTCCCGCGCCAAGGCTTTGCCGCGAAAGCCGGGCGTCACACCATCGGCGAGCTCGCGAAGCAACTCGTCGCGATCGCGCGCGCCGGATTGTCACGAGTGGCCCCGGCGGCGCTGCCTCTGATCGCGCCGGTCGAACAGATCGCCGAGAGCGGTCGCACGCAATCGGATCGGATCATCGAGCTGTGGCAGCGTCACGCCGGCGATCGCCAGGGGCTGATCCGCGCGCTCGCGCATCCCGGCCTCGCGTAGCTATTCGTCGTCGTCGAAGTCGATCAACACGCCATCGTCGGTCACCGCGCGAGCGGGGCGCGGAGCGGCTTCGTCGGAGCGGCTCGCGCGCGAGTGAGCACGCGGAGCATTCGGCTCGGAGTCGTGGCGGCGCGCCGCGACGGGATAGAGATTGGGGTAGAGGTGCTCGAGCGCCGAATCGAGATCGTACTCGGCGGCACCCGGGGGGAGCGGATCGTCGATCGTCGGCAGCGGCGTCAGCGCGCGGAAGTGCGGCTCGTCGAAGTCGAGACCGTCGTTCGACAGTGCCTCGGTCAGCGTGTAGTCGTTGCTCGGTTGATCGTCGTGATCGAAGCGACCGTGCGCCCCTGCGGGCGACTCGTCGACGAACGGCGCTTGACGGCGCGAGACACCCGCGTGGCGCTCGTCGAACTGCAACCCCGCGTCCTCGCTCAGGTCGAGGTTGTCGGCGAAGTCGTAGTGATCGGGCGCTGCGGGTGCGTCCGGCAACTCGATGCTGCCGGACGCGTCGGCCTCGCCGTCGGCGGACAATAGATCCGCGTCGTCGGCGTCGGCTTCGGCGAGCACGTCGAAGTCGGAGATCTCCTCCTCGAACTCGTGATCCTCGGACTCGGCCGCGGACTCGAGCCCCTGCGGCAGATCGGCTTCGCCGATCGTCTCGTTGCCGACACCGGCGAACTCGGCCTCCGCCTCGGCTTCGGCATCGGCGAGGTGCGCGTCGAGCCGGTCGCCGAGGTCCGCCGGCACCGGCAGGATCGGCGCGCCCGGTATGCCGCCGATCTCGGTCATCTCGCTCGGCTCTTCTTCGAGATCCATGCTGTCGAGCGAGACCGCGTCATCGTCCTCGAACACCTCGGGGTTCGGCGCGACGGCGCGCACCACTGGCGACGAATGCAACATCGCGGCATCGAGCGCGTCCTCGAAGCTCGACAGGTCCGAGTCGTCGTCGATCATCATCGCCTTCGCGCGATCGGTCGGCGGTGCGATGTCGGCGCTCGGCGGAGGCGCGGTCGGTGGCCGCTCGACCAGGCCTGCGCTCGGGCGCTCGGCCTCGGGGTCGCCCGCGGCGACCAGCGCCTCGATCTCGGCGTCGACCGCGGTGACGCTGACCGACGATACGTCGCGCGCCTTCGTGACCATCGTCGCGCTGGCGTTCGCGCTCGGCTCGGGATCGAGGTCGGGCTCGCTGGTGACTTGCGGAAGCGGGACGAGAGCGGGCTCGGGCTCGGGCTCGGATGCGGCGACGGGCGCGGGCTCGGGTGCGGCGACGGGCGCGGGCTCGGGTGCGGCGACGGGCGCGGACTCGACTTGCGGTGGCGTCGCCCAGCCGGCGCTGCGATCCTTGCGGACAATCGCGCGGCCGCCGAGTTGTTTCGCGAGCTCGGCCGAGGCCGCTTCGACGTCGATCGCGATCGGCGCCGCAGCATGCTCGCGCAGCGCGCCGAGCTCGGCGTCGAGATCGCCACCCGCCAACGCGCGCGCGCGCGCCATCGCGCGTTCGAGATCGACGTGCTGATCGAGCTCGGGAATCGCAGTGACCGCGACGCCACCCGAAGCCTCGGCGCGCGCGACCACATCGCTGATCCGCGGGCGTTTCGGCCGCGCCGTTTCGGGCGCGAGCGGTTGCAGCGTCGGGCGCGATGAATCTTTGGCGATGCCGATCGCCATCGGCGTGCTCGGTCGACGTGGCGCGGTGAACGCCGGCTCGGCAGCCGTGATCGGCGCGGTCTCGAGCTCGGTCGCCGGCGGCGGCAGCGGCGTCGCGTGCGCCGGGCCGGTGTCCACCTCCGCGCGCCGCGCCTGATCGATGTCCGACGGCATCGGGATCGCGACCTCGGCGAGCCCCATCGCGCGCCGGCGCTCGAGCATACGCATGATCACGTCGCGGCCTTCGCGCGTCACGCGCATCAGCTCGATCGCCATGCCGAACGCGGCCTTCGGGTTCGCCGGATCGGGCTCGCGCGCCGCCTTGACCCGGCCGAGGCCGACGAGCACTGGTGTGTCGTTGTTCAGCCGCAGCTCGAACTTGATCTCGGCGCCTACCGGTTGCAGTGACTTGGTCGGCAAGAACAGGCCGGACTTGCCCGCGTTCGGCGCAAACCGCTGCACCATCGCTTCGATATCGTCGTAGCGCAGCTTGATGCGAAGCACGACCGGAGCCGGCTTCGCGCCGCTGGTGTCGTCGGCGGCCATGAGGCCAACGAATTATACGTGGTCTTCGACGAACTTGCGCGCGACGTCGAGCGCCTGGGGCAGCGCGGCGGCGTCTTTGCCACCGCCCTGAGCCATATCGGGGCGACCGCCGGCCCGACCACCGAGCGCGGCGGCAACTTCGCCTAGCAACTTGCCCGCTTGGACGCGCTCGACCAGATCCTTCGTCACCATCGCGATCAGCTTGATCTCCGCGCCCCCCGTGCCGGCGAGCACGACCACGCCCGAGCCGAGCTTGTCGCGCAGCTGATCGCCGGTGTCGCGCAACACCTTCGCGTCGTCGACCTCGACCGACGCGGCGAGCACCTTGATGCCTTTGATCGTCACGATCTCGGACATCAAGTCACGCGATCCGCCGCCGGACGCGATGCGCGCCTTGAGCTTCTCGATCTCGCGATCGAGCTGCTTTTGATCGGCAAGCAGCTTGTCGACGCGCGCGGCGACTTCGAACGGATGTGCCTTGAGCACCGCACCGGTCGCGCCGAGCTCGTGCTCGAGCTTGCGCAGGTAGTCGAGCGCTCCCGCGCCGGTCACCGCCTCGATCCGGCGAACACCTTGCGCGACGCCCTGCTCGCTCACGATCTTGAACAAGCCGATGTCGCCGGCGCGCCGGACGTGCGTACCGCCGCAGAACTCGAGCGACTCGTTGCCAATGCCGACGACCCGGACCTTGTCGCCGTACTTCTCGCCGAACATCGCGACCGCGCCGCGCTCGCGCGCTTGATCGATCGGCAGCACCTCGACTCTGCTATCGGCGTTCGCGCGGATGTCGGCGTTGACGAGATCCTCGACCTGGCGGCGCTGGTCCTCGGTCATCGGCGAAAAGTGCGCGAAGTCGAACCGCAACCGATCGGGCGAGACCAGCGACCCCTTTTGTGCGACGTGCGCACCGAGCACCTTCTTGAGCGCGAGGTTCAACAAGTGCGTCGCCGAGTGGTTCGCGCGAATCCGTTCGCGCCGATCGTCGTCGACCGTGAACTTGACGTGATCGCCGACCGCGATCGTGCCGGTCGTGACCTCGCCGATCAGCACGTGCATGTCGCCGGCTGGTTTCTCGGTGTCGTCGATCCGGATCTTCGCGCCGGCGCTAACGACCGCGCCGGTGTCGCCGATCTGACCACCCGACTCCGCATAGAACGGCGTCTGATCGAACACGAGCGCGACTTGCGTGCCCGATGCGGCTTGGTCGACGCGCTTGCCGGCGACGATGATCGCGCGCAGCGTGCCCTCGCCCGCCGTGCCGCGGCCTTCATAGCCGGTGAACTTGGTGGCGCCGGCCTCGCTCGCGAGCGACTTGAACACCGTGTCGATCACCGCGTCGTCGATCTTGAACTTGCTCTTCGCGCGCGCCGCGTCGAGCTCGCTATCGAAGCCCTTCTCGTCGATCGTCAGGCCACGCTCCTCGGCGATCACCTTCGTGAGATCGGCGGGAAAGCCGTACGTGTCGTACATCGTGAACACGTTCTTGCCGGGATACGTCGTCGCGCCGGTCTTCTTGAGCTCGGCGAGCTCGCCATCGAGACGTTCGAGCCCGCGCGCCAACGTCGCGCGAAACCGAGTCTCTTCTTCGAGCGTGACGTTGAGGATCACGCTGCGGCGCTCGCGTAGCTCGGGATAGACGTCGCCCATCAAGTCGATGACGCGATCGCAGACCTCGTGCATGAACGGCTTCTCGAGCTTCAGGTGCTGCTGGCCGTGGCGCACCGCTCGATGAAAGATCCGGCGCAGCGTGTATTCGCGCTCGCCCTTGTCGGGGAACACGCCGTCGGCGATCAAGAACGCCGAGCACCGGGCGTGGTCGGCGATCACGCGCAGCGCGGTGTCGGTCTCGTTCTCCGGCCCGCGGTTGCCGTACTTGACGCCCGCGATCTCGGCGGCGCGGTCGATGATCGGCACGAACAGATCGGTCTCGTAGTTCGAGCGCACGCCCTGGACGACCGACGTCACGCGCTCGAGGCCCGCGCCGGTGTCGACCGACGGGGCCGGCAGCGGATGCAATGGGCCGCCCGGCTCGCGCCGCTCGAACTGCATGAACACGAGGTTCCAGATCTCGAGCCAGCCCTTCCACGACGCGGGATCGGTGGTCGGCCACTTACCGGTGCCGTCGAAGTTGTAGTGAATCTCGGTGCACGGGCCCATCGGGCCGGTCTCGCCCATCTGCCAGAAGTTGTCTTTCGCGCCGAGGCCGATCACGCGATCGTCAGCGAAGCCGGTGACCTTCTTCCACAGCGCGCGCGCTTCGTCGTCGGGCGCGATGCCGGCGAGCGCTTTGTCGCCGCCGAACACGGTCACGACCAGCCGCGACGGATCGATCGAGAGCTCTTTGGTCAGCAGCTCCCACGCCCAGCGGATCGCGTCGGCCTTGAAGTAGTCGCCGAACGAGAAGTTGCCGAGCATTTCGAAGAACGTGTGGTGGCGCGGGGTCTTGCCGACCTCGTCGAGATCGTTGTGCT
>CAZDGY010000478.1:0-5443 GCA_964504685.1 uncultured Kofleriaceae bacterium
CAAGCGAGCACGCGCCAGAGCTTCGGTGCGACCCCGCCCATGAAGCCCTGACTGCCCTCGGAAGAAATCGCGACCGCCACGATGATCGGTAGTGCGAAGTACAACAAGCCTATGAGCCAGCCTGCGGTGATACCGACCCATCCAAGAACGACTGCGAGAACGATCCGCAGGAGCAGCTGCAGCCGATCGAAACGGGGAGGTGACGTGACATCGACGCGAACGGGGTAGTCCGACATACAAGACAACACAGCAAGGTGCGTGCCGCGAGCTCGCGATCAATTCCGATCAGTGCGTTCGCTTCTGATACGTCCCCACCAAGGTCGCTTCGGCGAGGATGTGGCCAGCCATCGCGCTCTCGAGCTCCGCCTTTGTCGATCGCGCGCGATCGAGAACGCGATCGAGCGCATACAGCTTGAAGACATAGCGGTGGCGACCGATCGGCGGACACGGCCCGCCCCACGCAGCACGATGCCAATCGTTCAATCCGATGTGACCGTCCGCGAGCAAGCGGACGTTCTCGTGCACGCCATGACGCGTTGGCGGCAGATCGACGAGCACCCAATGGACCCACGTCGTCGTCGGTGCCGCCGGATCTGGAGCGTCCGGATCATCGACGATCAACGCCAAGCTGCGCGCGTTCGGCGGTACATCGATCCACTCGAGAGGCGGCGACACGTCGATCCCGTCGCACGTGTATTTCGCCGGGATCTCGGCGCCATCTTCAAACGCCGGAGATGTGAGCATCATGGCGCGTGCTCGCGAGCGCCGATCCACGATCCCATCAGCCTCTTCGCGCGCTTGCCGGCCACGTCGAGCATGGCGGCGGTCAGCGTTGTCGCAACCGCGCGCACCGCGGGCCGTCGCGATCCGGTCAGTGCGATGCACCCACCTGCGGCGAACGCGATCATCACCGAGCGCCAAGGATGCGCGGAGATCTCCGCGCACAGGTTGTTGAAGTCCGAGGTCACGAGCTTATCGCCTCGCAACTCGGACGACGAGGTAGCCGAGGCCGAGCGCCACCGCGATCGCTCTGATCGGGTGCGCCTTGATCGCCTCGGTCACCTTGCCCGCGAACGCCTTCACCCGCGGCGCGTGCTCGGGCTTGCCTTCGAGCCGGTCGATGAGGTCTTTGATGCTCGATCGAACCGCGTCGATCTGAGCCTCGAGGTGTGTAGCGCCATTGTGAGGATGCATGAGGGTGTTCTCCTTGGTTGCAACCAGTGAAGAGCACGTGATGTGCCATCGCGTTCGAGTGTGTGCTTCACGCGGTTTGCGCGCGTATCCGGTTGGTGCATCGGGCGGAACGCGCAAAGAATGCGTCACGCCTCGGGGGGGCCGGTGAAGTCGTGCGCCGGCATGACCAGCGACAGGAACCCCTTCGGTTCGACGCAGGTCGCCAGCATCACGTCGTTGATGTCTTCGTGACCGAGATAGGTCGGCGAGCGGCGATGATCTGGATCGAGCCAGAACGACTCGATTGCCGCTCGTAGCTCGGCGTAGCGCGCCAGCTCGCCGACATTCATCTCCCGCGCGGCCGCGAGGCCAATTGCGAGCCCGAGCTCGCGGAACGCGAGCCGGTGGGACGCCGACATCCGAAGATCCGGCTGCCGGACGTAGCGCGCGAGCCCAGCACCGGCGGCGCGAACGAGCACATCGCGCAACGGTCGGTCCCGATCGAGCTGGGTCAGGCGATGGGCATCGACGAGTAGCCCGCCGATGCCCAGCGGATCCGCGGTCACGAGCCCGGACTCTTCGATCATCGCGCGATAGTCGGCCGCCACATCGCCGAGGTCGGGGCCCGCGAGCCCGAGGGCTTTCGCCGTCGCGTCGAGCTCCAAGCCTGTGATGTAGCCGTCGACGGGATCGTGTTGTCCCATCGACCCCACCTGTGGCCGCCGCAGGTCCACGCTCATCTTCCAATACATGTGGCGACGGCCGCGGGTCTCGTGCACGAAGCGCTGGTGAGCGGTCTTGGCGAGCTCGAGCCCCCAGGTCGCGAACTTCGCGTCGTGCGCCGCATGGGCCACTCGAGCGAGCGAGTGCATCCACTTCGTGAGGTAGTGGAAATATTGACCGTCGCGATCCCATTCAAGCCGGTCATCGAAAGGTTCGTCCGGCCCGCGCTCGGCCAATGGCTTGCCGATGCGGAGCCCGCCGATCGTCGGATGTGCTGCTCCTGGCGCGTCAGCGAGTCCGCTGATCCATCCTCGGCGCACTCCGTCGGAGCGATGGCGACCGAGCTCGTGATGGACGTGCTCGACGAGTCGGAGCGCGAGATCGACCTGGCCGAGGCCAAGGAAATTGCAGACCGCGAACGCGTCGGTCCACAGATAGCGGCGTTGCGGTCGCGATCCGGTGAGGCCGGTTCGCTCGGCGAAGCTCGCCATCAGATCATGCGCGATCGGCACGCCGTCAACATGGGGGCGAACCGCGCGGATGCAACCTGCAGCGATTGCATCGTCGGAGGACGAGGCCGCCGAATTTGCGCAGCCGGCGATCGCATCGCAGCGCGCGAGCGGCACGCGACGTGCTCTTACCTGCGACATGAGTGCAGATACCGCCACGCAACGCGCCCTCATGGTCGAACGCCAGATCCGCGCCCGCGGCGTGCACGACGCGCACGTCCTCGCCGCGATGGCCGCCGTTCCTCGCGAGGCGTTCCTGCCACCCGAGCTCGCCGAGCACGCGTATGAAGATGCTCCGCTCCCGATCGCGGCCGGCCAGACGATCTCGCAACCGTTCATCGTCGCGCTGATGACCGAAGCGCTAGAGCTGCGCGGCGGCGAGACCGTGCTCGAGATCGGGACCGGCTCCGGCTACGCCGCAGCCGTGCTCGCAAGCGTCGCGAAGCGTGTGTTCACGATCGAACGGATCCCGGAGCTCGCGGAAGTCGCCCGCGGCCGGCTCGCCGAGCTCGGTTATTCCAACGTCGAGGTGGGCTGTGGCGACGGCACGCTCGGATGGGCCGAGCACGGGCCGTTCGATGCGATCGTCGCCGCCGCGGGCGGACCCGATCTCCCGAGAGCGCTGTTCGATCAGCTCGCGATCGGCGGTCGGCTCGTGATGCCGATCGGATCGAGCCGAGACCAGCAACTCGTTCGCGTCACGCGCACCGGTGAGCATCAATTCCAGCGTGATGATTTAGGGGCGGTTCGTTTCGTGCCGCTCATCGGCGCACACGGCTGGGCCGAGGCTGGCGATCCGGGGCGCGATCGCGGCGTGTGGCCGGCGCGCAACCCGGGGCCGTTGTCGTCTCCAACTCCAGCTTCGCGGCCCGCGCTCGTGGCCAAGCTGATTCGCGAGTGCGCCGAGCCGATCACGCGGATCGAAGACGCGAACATCGACGGCCTGATCGAACGGATCGGCGACGCGCGCGTCGTGCTCCTCGGCGAAGCCACGCACGGTACGTCGGAGTTCTATCGCATGCGCGCGCGGATCACACAGGAGCTGATCCTCCGCCGCGGATTCACCGCCGTCGCGGTCGAGGCCGATTGGCCCGACGCCGCCGCGATCGATCGCTACGTGCGCGGGTTGGCCCCGCGGACGCGGCCGTGGGTGCCATTCTCGCGATTTCCGACGTGGATGTGGCGCAACCGCGAAGTCGAGTCGCTGATCGAGTGGTTGCGTGCCCATAACGCGGCGACCTCCCAGCGCGTCGGCTTCGCCGGGCTCGACCTGTACAGCTTGTACACGTCCGCGTCCGAGGTCGTGCGCTACCTCGATCGCGTCGACCCGGCGGCCGCCCAGGTCGCGCGCGAGCGTTACGGCAAGCTAACGCCTTGGCAGCACGATCCGGCGGCATACGGGCGCGCCGCGCTCGTCGGACGCATCCAGCCGTACGAGAAGGACATCGTCGCGACGCTGCGCGACCTGCTGGCGCGCCGGCTGGATTATGCGGCGCAGGACGGCGACGAGTTCTTCGATGCCGCGATGAACGCGCGCGTCGTCGCGGGGGCCGAGCGCTACTACCGCGCGATGTTCTACGGTGCGGTCGAATCGTGGAACCTGCGCGACCAGCACATGTTCGACACGATCCGATCGCTCCTCGCGCACCGCGGCGATGCCGCGAAGCTCGTGATCTGGGAGCACAACTCGCACGTCGGCGATGCCGCTGCGACCGAGATGGCAGCGCGCGGCGAGCACAATGTCGGCCACCTGTGCCGCCAGCTGCTCGGCGACGCCGCTTACATCGTCGGGTTCGGGACCGACCACGGAGTCGTCGCCGCGGCGAACAATTGGGACGAGCCTATGGAGCGCATGCGCGTGCGACCGTCGCGCGCCGACAGTTACGAACGCCTCTGTCACGACTCCACCGTGCCAGCGTTCATGCTGCATCTGCGCGACCCGATCCGTCGCGAGCTTCGAGACGAGCTCGCCGAGCCGCGGCTCGAGCGCGCGATTGGCGTCGTCTACCGACCCGAGAGCGAGCTCGCCAGCCACTACTTCCAGGCGGTCTTGCCGGCGCAGTTCGACGAATACATCTGGTTCGACGAGACCGACGCGGTCGATCCGTTGGCGCCCGGCGAAGGCGTCGTCTCACTCGAACATCCGTTCGCCGCGTGATCCGGCGGTCCGAGCTCGAGCACTCGGTGCAGCTGCTCAGGCCTCGGCCAGGCGCTCGAACAACACGCGCCACCACGGACGCGGCCAGCGCACGTGCGAATGCGGGACGTAGCCGAGCTCGCGGCGGGCGCGGGAGCCATCGAGCACCCCACCGAAGTGAAAGCGTCGGACATTGAGATCGTAGCGAAACTCGAAGCCCGCAACCGCTCGGCGGAGCCGGTACAAAGGCGCCATCAACAGGCCGGGAACCGGCACGTCGGCGCGGTTGCTCCGAGCGATCGCCTCGGACAACGGCAGCGTGTCCACGCCCGGGACGTTGAACACGCCGATCGAGGAAGATCGGGCGGCCGCCACGAACGCCTCGCTCGCGTCATCGATCGACAGCACGTTGATCATCGGATCGAAGCCGACGGGCCGGAGGCAGACTCGCGACGACAAGTAGTCCCACAACTGGCTACCGGTATTCGGGGCGACCAACTCGGCGCAGCGCAGGACGGCGATTTGCAATGCGCCGCCTTGCTGGGCACACACGGTCAAGTCGGCCTCGACGCGATCGCGCAGCCATTGCGGGATGTTCGGATCGAATTCGAGTGGTGCGGTCTCGTCGATCAATGTCGTGGTCGTATGGTGCTGCGCGTAGACATCACCGGCGCTGCCGTAGACGAAGCGCCGGATCGTCGGATGATGTGCGCAGTCGAGCACGAGCTCTCGCACCGACTCGACGTTTTGCGCGTGAATGCGGCGCCCGCCATCGTGTGGGTTGCGATGCTGAGCGACGTGCACGATCGTGTCGATCGCATGGTCGCGGGCCGCGCTGTACACGAGGTCGCGAGCAGCCCTCGATCGGGTCAGGTCGGTCGCGTGATAGACGAGCCGCGGA
>CAZDGY010000479.1:0-5439 GCA_964504685.1 uncultured Kofleriaceae bacterium
GGCCGGCAAGGCCGGGTGCGCGCCTCCGACCTCCACGTGCGTCGACGGCGCGAATGGCGCGGACGGCGATGCGACGGACGGCGCGGGCGGCGGCGGTGGCGCTGGTGGCAACCAGGTCGGCGGTACCGGTGGCAACGGCGGGGTCGGACCGGGCGGCCTCCACGGCTCGATCGAGCAAGGGACACCGACGATCGTGCAAGGCGGCTGCAACGGCGGCAAAGGTGGCATGGGCGGCGGCAACCAGTCGTTCAACGGCAGCGGCGGTGGCGCGGTCCATCTCGACGCCGCGACGTCGATCACGATCTCGGGGACGATCAACGCGAGCGGCAGCGGCGGTAAGGGTGGTTTTGCACCGTACGGCGGTGGCGGCGGCGGCGGCTCGGGCGGCTATATCGGCCTCGAGGCGCCGAACGTCACGGCGATGTCGACCGCGATCATCGTCACGAACGGCGGTGCGGGCGGCGGCGGCGCGGATGACGTGACCGGCAACGGCTCGCCGGGACAAGACGGCCAGCTCACGACCTCCGCCGCGCTCGGTGGCCCTCGCGGCACCGTGGATCCGTGCGGCTCCGACGGCGGCAACGGCGGTTACGTTCAAGCGAACGGTGGTGTCCCGGTCTTGGCGACCACGACGTGCGGCGGCGGCGGCGGCGGCGGCGCGACCGGCTACTTGATCAAGATCTCGGGAAACTTTTCGGCGTTGAACGGCTCGATCATTTCGCCGTCGCCGAAGCCGCCGAACGACTAACTACGTCGTCGCAGGCTTGCGCGCGGTCAGCGCGACGAGCAAGCCGAGCGCCGCGGCGGTTGCGGCGAGCATCGCCCAGCCAACGAGCCAACCAGCGGTGATCAGCGCGCCGCCGATCGTCGGAGCGATCGTCATCGCGAGCGAGCTCAGCGATCCGGAGATGCCGAGCACGACACCCTGTTCGAACCGATTCGCGGTTTGCGACATCTGGCTGGTCAGCACCGGGCGCAACACCCCGTTGCCGAACGACGAGAACACCGCGGCGATGACGAGCACGCTAACGCTATAGGAGAAGCCAAGCACGACGTACGCCGCGACCGCAGCCACGAAGCCCGCGATCGCGAGCTTGGCCTCACCGAGCCGCTTGACGAGCCGTCCGATCAGCCCGCCTTGCAAGATGATGCCGAGCACACCGCTGAACGTGAACAACCGACCGACCTCGTGTGAGGTCCACGGCCGGCGCCCGACCGCGATCACGTGAAGCACGTCGGCGAACGAGCTCAGCGGGCCGATGTCGCCGCTCGTCCATAGCTCGGTCGTGAATCTCCGCTCGGCGAACAGCGCGAACCCGGAGGTGAACAGCGAGAACGCGAACGCGAACAAGATGAACCGCGCGAACAACGACGCGAGCTCCGGCCGCCGAAAGTACGTCGCGTAGGTCTCGAGATCGAACAAGCCAGGACGCTGTCCGCCGGGCCCGGCGACCGCGCGCGGCAGCGGACTCGGTTGTTCCGAAGGATGCGCATCCTTGGATTCGTGCAACAACGTATACGTGCAGACGATGCTGCACGCCGACAGGCCGGCAGCGACGAGAAATGGAATCTGGATCCCGTACGGCGACAGCTCGCTCGCGATCGTCGGGCCGATCGCGAAACCGATGCCGAACGCGATCCCGATGACCGCGAACGACTGCGCGCGTTTCTCCGGCGCGGTGTGATCCGAGATGTAGGCCTGCGCGGTCGATAGATTTCCCGCGGTGATGCCATCGATGATGCGGCCGGCGAATACGAGCCACAGGCTGTTCGCGAAGCCGACCATCAGGAAGCCGATGCACGTACCGGCCTGGCTGACCAACAGCAGCGGGCGCCGGCCATAGCGATCGGACAGCTTGCCGATCACCGGCGTCGCGATCAGCGAGCACGCGGCGTAACACGACGACACGAGGCCCGCGACGAGCGGCGAGGCGCCGAAGTGCTCGACGTAGAACCCCTGCAGCGGGAGCACGATCGTCAGGCCAAGCACGTCCACGAGCACGATCAGGAAGATCGGCAGAAGCGGGGACCGTGTGGGCACGACGGTCGAGGATGTCATGAATCGCCTGCCCTTGCCCGCGCCGCGGGCCTGACCGATACTGGAGTGGCATGACGATCGCGCGACGAGCGATGGCAGCGTTGACCTGCGCTGCGTTTCTCAGCGGCTGCTTCGGTTACAACCACTCCGCAAAGAAGTGGGCGTACGTCGGAGATGTGTTGCTGATCCTCGGCGGCGGCGCGGCGATGGGAGCCGATCTCGCGACCCGGCCGAAGCCGTGCATGGAAGGCGTCATTCCGGGCACCGACGGGTGCCCGCTCTACACCGCGCCGGTGAGCGGCGGCACGGTCGTCGGTGCGGTGTTGCTCGCGGCGGGTCTGTTCGGCCTCGTGTTCAACGCAACGCGGCCCACCGTAAAAACATCGCGTTGACTTACCGCGACGATCACGACGCCGCGCTCGCGCGAGCAGCCGCCCTCGAGGAAGAGCTCGAACGCGAGCACGCCGCCGATGCAAAGCGCGAGGAGCGCATCGCAAAGCTGGAAGCCGAGCTGGCGCAGCTCCGCGGCAAAGTGGAGCGCACGCCGGCGACCGCGCTCGTGCGCTCGGACGACGACGACCAAGCGTGGCTCACCGTCGAGCGGGAGATCGACGAAGCCGAAGAGAAACGCCGGATGACCACGATGTTCACGCTGATCGGGACGTTCGGACTGTTCGGTGTCCTCGCCCTATCCAACGCGTTGGCGTTGGTGATGCTTCTGCCCATTCCCGCGCTCTTCGGCGCGCTATGGGCGAGCGCGGTGACCTATCGCTGCCCGCACTGTGGTCGCCCGATCGGCGGCGACCGCGCAGGAACCGCGGTGATGCTCGCGAAGAGCCTGCGCCGCTGCCCGCGTTGTCAGGCCGACCTCGTTACTTGACCTCGAACTTCCAGGTCGCGCCGTCTTCGCCGGTGCCCATGTTCTGGCTGCCCGGGATGCTGTAGCTGAAGCGGATCTGACCGCGCGCTTCATAGATGCCTTTCGGCGCGCTGCACGAGGTCGTCGCGGTCAGCGTGTGATCATCGATCTTCAGCTGGTCGCCTTTGAGCGACATCGAGTCGCACTTGATGTCCTTCGGCGCCGACCAATCGAACTGCATCGGCGCTCCTTTGCTGTAGCTCAGCCACGGCGACAGCTGAACCTTGAACGTCAGCTGGAACTTGTCGCCGATCTTGACCGTCTTCGGACCATCCTGCGACGTCGTGAAGTCTTTGATCGCGCCGGCGAGTGCGTTCGCCTTCGCATCGCGCGCGTCGAGTTGCTCCGACGCGGCGTTCGGGCTCACGAGCGCGACCTTGCCATCGACATCGACGACGATCGACGATGGGCCGGGCCCGACGCCGAGCTGCTTCATTAACTTCGTCACGCCGGCGCCAAATGCGACGGTGCCACGGCCGATCCCTTCGCTCTCGCGGATCGGATCGAGCTTCTTCGCATCGCGCTGGCTGCCGTCGATGTACGCGACGATGTAGATCTTGCCGGCGTCGCGCAGCGTGATGATGCGCGCGAGATCGTCGGCGCACGGCTTGGCTTTGACCGAGCAGAACCAATGGACGATCACTTTGCCGGCGGCATCCGACGCCGACGGAGCGTCGTACATCCACTGCAGCTTCGGCCACTCCGCCGCGCCGGTCAGGCCTAGCGGGTCGCCGGCTTTCGGCAGCGTGGGGACCGGACCCTTCGAGGTATCCGCGACCGCGGTCGTGGCGGCGAAGGCGAGCGGAAGCGCAAACGCAAGCGAGGTTATGCGTGACATGGCCGCTTTATAGCGCGACGAGGGGAAGTCGTGTGCTTGCGAGCACGCGGGTCTCGTGCGTTGCTACGGACGTGCGCGCGCTCGGGATATTCATTGCGGTGGCAGCCTGTTCGGGCCGCGCTCCCGTGCCTGTCGCCGCGCCCGCACCTGCGCCCGCGCCCGCGCCGGTTCCCGCTCCTGCGCCCGCGCCGATCGTGGCCCCGCTCGGTGCGGCCTGCGACGCGGCCCGATCGTGCACTCCCGAGCTCACCTGCCTGCCACTTGCCGGCGGGTTCTGCAGTGCGCGATGCGAAGACACGGCGTGCACGGGCAGCTGCGTGCCGACGCCGCGCTTCGGTGCGATCTGCGCGCCGCCGTGCGCGACCGACGCCGATTGCCGCGGCGACGACGCGTTCGTTTGCGACCCGAATTGGCACGCGTGCCTGCTGCCAAACCTCGCCGCGATTATCCCGCGCGCCTGCCCGGCGCAGCCCCACCGCGACCCGGCGGCCAGCGCTATTACCGCGATCACGACCGACGATGCTCCAGGCGGTTCGCAACGCTCGCCGGCTGCTGTGCTCACCGACGATGGCTCACTCGTCGCGTTGTATTCGCTCGGCGACGGCGACGGGCTCGGCAGCACCACGACCGCTCCCGGATCGGCCGAAGCGCATGCTCGCGATCCTGCGGTGGCGCGCGATCACGCCGGCACGATCTACGCCGCCTGGCACGAGCTCGATGCGAATGGGCTCGCGCTGCTCGAGGTCGCGAGCTCGCGCGATCGCGGCGCGACGTGGTTACCGCCGGTCATCGCCGACGAGCCGCTCGCATGCAGCGCGCTCGCCGAAGGCGCCTGCTTTGCTCCACCGAGCATCGCGATCGGTCCGGATCCGAGACGGCGCGGCGCCGACATCCTCTATGTCGTGCACGGCGGCGGCGGCGTCGGCGTGCGCGTGCTCGCTTCGCACGACGCCGGCGCGACGTTCTCGGCGGCGGCAACGCCGCTCGCAGGTGGCGCAACGAGCGCGGCGGTCGGCAGCGACGGTCGGTTGCACGTCGTCGCGCTGAGCGGCGGCCCACGCGACGGTTATGGGTCCGCGATGCAGCAGGTCGGCTATGCGGTCTCCGCCGACGGAGGCGCGACGTTTGCGCACGCAGCAATCAGTGCACGCGACGAGCTACTGCCCTACTACTTCGCGACGCCCGCGATCGCTCTGGACGATCGGCGTCGCATCCTCTATGTCGCTTACCTCCGCGGCGGTCGCGATGCGGCGTGGGACCTCGTGATCGCAGCGACCCGCGATGGCGGTAAGACCTGGACGCGGGCAGTGCTCGGCGATCGCTGCGCGTGGCACGCGGTGCCGACGCTCGCCGTCGATCCGACCACCGGCGTGCTCCATGTCGCGTACTACGACTCGGCGGGCGACGCGGGGTTCACGCATGCGATCTGCACGATCGGCGCGACGAAGTGCGCCGTGCTAGGCGCGCTCGATGACACACCAGCGCCAATGTCGACGGTACGCCACGCGGCAAACGCCCTAGGCGATCACGCCGTGCTCGCGATCGATGATCGCGCTCGCGTGTTACATGCGATGTGGACGCGCACGAGCTCGGCGGCGAGCCGGATCGTCGAGACCGTCGTCAAGTTGCCGAAACGCTAATCAT
>CAZDGY010000480.1:0-5439 GCA_964504685.1 uncultured Kofleriaceae bacterium
ATGCTCGGCTGGGATGTCGAAGGCGACAAGGTGCTCGTGATCGCGCCGCCGACCGGCAAGAAGAAGCCCAAGCTCGAGGCGCCGTACGATCTGGTCAAGACGATGCGCGCGAGCGTGCTCGTGCTCGGTCCGCTCGTCGCCCGCTATGGCCGAGCGCGCGTCTCGATGCCCGGCGGTTGCGCGATCGGCGCGCGGCCGATCGATCAGCACTTGAAGGGCCTCGAAGCGATGGGCGCGAAGGTCACGCTCGATCACGGCTACGTCGATGTCGAGGCGAAGCGGCTGCGCGGCGCGACGATCGTGCTCGACATGCCGACCGTGACCGGCTGCGAGAACATCATGATGGCGGCGGCGCTCGAGAAGGGCCGCACCGTGCTCGAGAACGCCGCGCGCGAGCCCGAAGTCGAAGAGCTCGCGCTCGTGCTCAACAAGATGGGCGCGAAGGTCCAGGGCGCCGGCACTGCGGTCATCACGATCGATGGCGTCGACGAGCTGTATCCGATCGAGCACGCGATCATCCCCGACCGGATCGAGGCCGGCACGTTCGCGGTCGCCGCCGCGATGACCAAGGGCGACGTCTTGCTCGAAGGCGCGCGCCCCGAGCACATGGAAGCGATCATCGCGAAGCTGCGCGCGGCTGGTGCGCACGTCTCGGCCGAGGCCGGCGGCTTGCGCGTGCGCGGTGGCGACGTCAAGCCGGTCGATATCATCACGCAGCCACATCCCGGGTTCCCGACCGACATGCAGGCTCAGTTCATGGTGCTCGCGTGCCTCGCGAAGGGCCAATCGGTGATCAAAGAGATGATCTTCGAGAACCGCTACATGCACGTGCCCGAGCTCGGCCGGATGGGCGCAGACATCCACATCGATGGCCGCGTCGCGGTCGTCAGCGGTGGCGGCAAGCTGACCGGCGCGTCGGTGATGGCGACCGATCTGCGCGCGTCGGCGAGCCTCGTGCTCGCGGGCCTCGTCGCACAGGGCAAGACCGAAGTGCAGCGCGTCTATCACCTCGATCGCGGTTACGAGACGATCGAGAAGAAGCTGCGCGGCGTCGGCGCGAAGATCCGCCGAGTCAAAGCCTGAGACGCTGGTAGAATCGTTCGATGGCGGATCCCGCGAAGCAGCGGACGGTGTACGAGCAGTTCCTCGAGGTTCCCGACGACCGCGTAGCCGAGATCGTCAACGGCGAGCTATACGTGTCGCCGCGGCCCGTGGGCGGGCATACGGTGGCGGCGTCGACGCTCGGGTTCATGCTCGGGCCTCCATTTCAGTTCGGCGGAGGCAATGGCCCCGGGGGTTGGCACATCTTCTACGAACCCGAGCTCCATCTCGACGGTCATATTCTCGTCCCTGACCTCGCCGGCTGGGGCGTTGAACGCATGCCCGAGATCCAACGCGACAGCCAGTTCGACGTCGCACCCGATTGGATCTGCGAGGTCCTTTCGCCGTCGACCGCCGCGCTCGATCGCGCCCGCAAGCTGCCGATCTACGCCGCATGCGGCGTCGGCCACGCGTGGATCGTCGATCCCCGCGCGCGCACGGTCGACATCATGCGGCTCTACGAAGGCAAGTGGCTGATCGTCGCCGTTCATAGCGGCGCCGAGCCCGTGCGAGCCGAGCCGTTTGAAGCAATCGAGCTAGATTTCTCCAAGCTGTGGGCCGCGGTTGCACCGCCGCCGCACTCGCACGTGGGCGAACCCGGCGCCGCTTACGATCACGCCTATTGAGCATGCGGCCGATCATCATCGCGCTGCCGAAAGGCCGCATCCTCGACGAGATCCGCGGCGTGCTGTCCCGCGCCGGCTACGATATCTCGCCGGTGTTCGGCGACTCACGTGCGCTCGTTCACGACTGCGGGCCGCTGCGCGTGCTCGTGCTGCGCAACTCCGATGTCGCGACCTACGTCGCCCACGGCGCCGCCGACGTCGGGGTCGCGGGCAGCGATGTGCTCGACGAGGACGGCCGCACACTGTACGAGCCGCTCGACCTCGGTATCGGCCGATGCCGGATGATCGTCGCCGAACGAGCCGATGCCCGGGTCGACGATCGCGCGCAAGCTCACATCCGGGTCGGCACGAAGTATCCGCGGACCACGCGCGCGTATCTCCAGCGCAAGGGCCTCACCGCCGAGGTCATCCCGCTATCCGGCGCGATCGAGCTCGGGCCGTTGACCGGCTTGTGCGAGCGCATCGTCGATATCACCCAGACCGGCGAGACGCTGCGCCAGAACGGGCTCGTCGAGGTCGACACCGTCGCACAGGTGTCGAGTCGGCTCGTGGTCAACCCCGCGCGGCTCAAGCTCGATGGCGACCGGCTGCGCACATTGATCGACGCCCTCGACCACGCCGTGACCGGGCAGAGCGTATAGTATCTAGCCGCGGTGTCTTCCGATCTGCGTCCGTTCGTCGCCGAGGAGATCCGGCTGCACCCCAGGGTCGCGTACCAGGGCTTGCTGTCCGAGGAGGGCGCCGCCACGCGAGTCGCCGCCGCGCTGCCTCCGCTCACCCGGTTTCGCCACGAGTACGCCGGCGCGATCTCGGTCGTCGATTGGGATCACCGGCTGCCGTCGCAGAACCTCGTGCTCCGCATCTACGGCTACTACAGCGACGACACGCTCGAGGCCGGGCACGAGGCAGTCGACGATCGGCTCGAGCAGATCGCCGAGCGCGACAAGTACCCCGAGTTCGACGTCCCCGACTTCGATGGCCTCGCCGCCGATGAGGCGTACGAGATCGAGCTGTCGCCGAGCGGGCAGATCGGCCGGTGTCGGTTGACCTCAGCGTGGCGCCGCACGGTCGCGAGCCGCGATGCCTCCGCCGCGGTCAGCTTGGTCCAGGGCTGTGACGAGTACCAGAAGCTGGTCGCTGCTTCGCCATCGCGACCGACGTATCTCGGTGATCTCGAAGCCGTCTCGTGGACGCCGCCGTGCGAGACCGAGCACGCGCGCTGGACGCTCGACGTCTGGTATTTGCTCGCGTTCGACGGCCGGATCGGCTCGGGCCGCAGCTTCTTGGCCGATCTCGAGACGAGGCAAATTGTCTCTGTCCGCGATTTCTCGGTCCGCACCGGCTAGGGGCCAAGCTTGCTGTGCACTGCGGTGCACAACAACTGCGTCAGGCGGTGTCATCACCCGCGCGATCGCGATGGCCTTCGGGCGCCTATTCTGCGCGACATGAAGTTCCGTCCGTCCCTCTTGGTAGCGGTCCCTGCATTTGCATTCGTGATCGCCTGCGGGCCGTCGACGCGAAATCCAAATGGCGGTGGCCCGGACGGCGGCGGCGACGGCGGCAGCAATTGCGTCGACGAATACGGCGATGGCTGGACCACCTGCGAAGGCGACTGCTGCGACAACACGATGGAGTGCGCGAATCCCGCTCAGGTCAACCCGGGCGCGTTCGACGTCCCCGGCGATGGCGCTGACAACGATTGCGACGGCCAGATCGATAACGAGGTCATCGCGTGTGACACCGGCCTGTCGTCCGATTCGTCGACCGCGACCGACTACGCGAAGGCGATCGACATCTGTCAGACGACGACGATGGATGACCCGATGAAGAAGTGGGGTCTGATCTCCGCGACGTTCACGAAAGCAGACGGTTCGAGCGCGCTCGACTCGGCGCAGTCGGTCCAGCACGCGATTCGCCCACACTACGGCACGAATGCGGCGATGAAGCCGCACGCCGGCGCTAGCCTGATCGAGCTGTCGACCGGCAACGCCGCCGCGACCGGCGACACGAACCCGGGCCCTGACTTGTTCGAGAGCGGCGAGTTCGGCGCGATGTCGGACTTCCCGGCCGACTTCTTGGCCGCGAACAACGGCGCGCTGCCGAACGCTCCAGGTTGCGACCCGCCGAGTGGCAACCAAGCCGGCGACCCGATCATGCTGACGCTGACGATCCGCGTTCCGACCAACGCGAATTCGTTCTCGATGGACATCAACT
This sequence comes from uncultured Kofleriaceae bacterium, assembly GCA_964504685.1. Lineage (GTDB taxonomy): Bacteria > Myxococcota_A > Polyangia > Haliangiales > Haliangiaceae > JABFXX01. Next base: position 3,942 of record CAZDGY010000480.1, read on the forward strand.
TCTTCAGCTCCGAGTTCCCGGAGTGGACGTGCACTGCCTACAACGACTTCTTCGTCGTGTTGCTCGACTCGTCGTGGAACGGCATGCCGATGAACCCGGCCGACAAGAACCTCGCGCTCTACACCGCCGCTGACATGAAGACCTACCCGGTCGGCGTCAACCTCGCGGCGGGCAACACCGGCCTGTTCACCCAGTGCAAGAACGGCACGATCGGTTGTGATGGCACGGGCAACCTCAAGATCACCACGTGCACCGGCACCGCTGACCTCACCGGCACCGGCATGGACGCCGCGGACATCGGCGGCGGCTGCTCGGGCGGCGACACCGAGGTCGGCGGCGGGACCGGCTGGTTGACGACGAGCGGCAACGTCACGCCCGGTGAGATCATGAAATTGCGGATCGCGATCTGGGACACCAGCGACGACGCGCTCGACTCGCTCGCGGTGATCGACAACTTCAAGTGGTCCGCGGCGCCGTCGACGCCGGGCACGGTCATCGAGTAGTTGGGCTCGAGCTAGCTCGCGCGGCCCAGCGCGGTGCCGAGCTCCTCGACGAGCGCCGTGCGAACCGCAGCGACATCGAGCTCGCCGACGAGATCGGCGAGCGACGTCATCACGCTCGCCTCGAACCCGCACGGGTTGATCCGGCGGAAGTAGTCGAGGTTCGTCGTGACGTTCAGCGCCATGCCGTGGAAGGTGACCCACTTGCGGCAGGCGATGCCGATCGACGCGAGCTTCTTGCGGCCTCGGGCGGTCGTCGTCCATGCGCCGGTCTTGCCCGGCTCGCGATCCGCGGTCACGCCGAAGCGCGCGCACGTCGCGATCGCGGCGTCTTCGAGATGGCGCAGGAACGCATGCAGATCGCGCTCGCCGTCTTCGAGTTGGAGGATCGGATAGACGACGAGCTGGCCGGGGCCGTGATACGTGACGTCGCCGCCGCGTTCGACCTCGACGACCTCGACGTCGCCGGGCGCGAGCACGTTATCTTGAGCGCTGCGCTTGCGACCGAGCGTGAACACGTGCGGGTGCTCGACGACAAGCAGGGTGTCGCCGACCGCGCCGGTCTGCCGCTCGGTGACGAGCGCGAGTTGGCGCGCCCACACGTCGCGAAACGGCGCGGTCCCTAAGTCGCGGACGGTCCACGGCAGCACCGACGCCATCGCTGCACTATGACCCGATCAGCTCGCGGTGCAATTGCGCCGCACCCCGATCATCGATTGATGATGTGAACGGCTTCGCCCTGCGATGCAGCGGCCGCTTCCATCATCGCCTCGGACAGCGTCGGGTGGGGATGGATGGTCAGCCGCAGGTCATCGGCGACCGCGCCCATCTCGATCGCGAGCGCGCCTTCGGAGATCAAGTCCGCGGCGCCGTTGCCGACGATGTGGACGCCGAGCACCTCGCCGGTCTTCGCGTCGGTGACGATCTTGACGAAGCCTTCGCTGTCGTTGACCGACAACGCGCGACCGAGCGCCGCGAACGGGAACTTGCCGATCTTG
>CAZDGY010000481.1:0-5427 GCA_964504685.1 uncultured Kofleriaceae bacterium
AGCTCGCGCGGTGCGCGATTCCAGCTCGGCTCCGAGACGGGGCGCGAATCGAGTGCCGCCCATAGCTCGTCGCTCGCGCTCGCGACTTCGACGAGTGCGTGTGCGGGCGTTAGCTTCAGCGTGCGATCCATCGTGACGTCGCTGCGGCGGAGCAGCGCGGTCGCCGGTTGCTCGTGCAACACGTCGAGGTGCGCGCGATCGAGTGCGGCCAGCTCGGCGTACCAGGTGGGATAGTCGGGACTCGCCGATAGAAAGCCGACGAGGCGCGCGCCGCTCTCTCGGACTGAGGTGCGGACGTCGGGCTCGCGCTCGAAGTAAGTCGCGAGCATCGCGTCGAACTGCGGACCGAGCGCGGCGCCGAGGCGTGGAAACCGCGCGCGCACCGAGCTCGCGATCCACGCGCCGGCAGCAGCTCGCATCGGAGCGATCGTCCCTCGGGCTAGGCGGGTAACTGGCTTCACCGGATGTCCTCGCGAGTTGTACGACCTCCACCCACGAACGGATCGATCGGCCTTATCTTCTAGCCGCCCCGTCGGGGTGGCAAGCACGGTACTCTCCGCTCCGATGAGGTGCGTCGGGATCCTCGCGTTCGCCGTCGGGCTCGCGGGTTGCGCGCGCGCGACCGCGCCCGGATCGGCCGACAGCGGTCCGGGCAACGGCAACGGCACCGACAGCGGCGACCAGCAGAGCTGTGAGGTTGCCGCGTGCGACGACAACGACATGTGCACGGTGGACTCGTGCACGAACGAGGGCACGTGCGCGCATGCGGCGACCTCGTGCGACGACGGCGACGCATGCACGACCGATACGTGCGACTCGACGACCGGCTGCGCGCACGCGAACATGAACCACGGCTCGCAGACGTTCGCGCCGACCGGCTCGCTCCAGACGTTCACGGTGCCGACCTGCGTGACCACGGTCCACGTCCTCGCGGCCGGCGGGCAGGGTGGGAGCCTCACCGGCGTGCCGGGCGGGATGGGCGCGACGCTCGAAGGCGACTTCGTGGTCACCGGGGCCGAGGCGCTGTCGATCGTCGTTGGTGGCGCAGGCGCCAATGGCGTCGATGGCGCCAACGGCTATGCGCAGCGCGGTGGCACCGGTGGCGGCGGCAGCTTTGTCGTCAACGGCTCGACGATCTTCGTGATCGCCGGCGGTGGTGGCGGTGCATCGGGCGGCACCGCGAATCCGGTGTCGGCATCGGCGCCCGGCGGCCCCGGGCAGATCACGACCGCGGCGCAAGCCGGCTCGGGGATCACGCCAGGCGGCGCCGGCGGCGTGAACGGCGGCGGCGGCACGACGTTTTCGAACTCGGGTGGCTATCAGGGCGGCACCGGCGGTGGCGGTTACCTCTCGAACGGCGTCAACAACTCCGACGGCAGCGGCACCTACGGCACGCCGAACACGCCGGGCATCGCGTATGTCAATGGCGCGGCAGGCGGCGTCGGCGGCAGCGGGAGCCTGCGCAACGGCGGATTCGGTGGCGGCGGCTCGTCGGGCTTCACCGGCGGTGGCGGCGGCGGCTACTCCGGCGGTGGCGGCGGCTCGTACGGCGGTGGCGGCGCTGGATATTCCGGCGGCGGTGGTGGCTCGATCAACAACGGCTCGACGCCGGCGAACGTCGCGGGCAACCACGCGGGCGACGGTACGGTCGTCGTCACCTGGTAGTCAATTCGCGACGGTGAACACGCCGCTATCGAAGTAGCCGACCGAGACCGGCAGCGCAGTCGTCGATAGATCGCCGGTCGCGACGTTCGTGTAGCCGCCCGAGATGCAGATCGCGCGCAGCACGTAGGTGTGGCCAGGGACGAGCTCGGTGGTTGGAATCGTGACGTCGGGCGCGAGCGCCCAGGCGCTAAACACCGGCGTGCGCGCCAACGTCGAGCCGGTCACGACGATCTCGTCCATCTCGATCTCGTAGCTGGTGTTGTTCGGGCGGTCCGCGACGAAGCTGACGTCGACCCCTTCATCGGCGGGTAGCGTGACCGTCATGCCGTCGGTCGACAACGGCATCTGATCGATCGTCACGAGCTCGGGCAGGCCGGCGGGAAGGTCGAGCGTCTGGCCGGCGCTCGCATCGGTATACGTGTACAGGCCAGCGACCAACCCCAACGGTACGCCACCGGCGGTGTATTGCCGGTACTCGACGGCGTCGTACGCGACGAGCGTCGGCCAGCCCTGCGCGGTGAACGGATTCGCGTAGGTCGTCGTGAACGAGGTGTCGGTCATCGTGAGCGTTCCGTTCGCGAGCATCGGCCCCGCGCCCGAAGTCGCCATCGCACCGGGCGAGGCGTCGACGCTCCACGACGGGGAGAAGTCCGTCATCGCCGGGCGCAGCGCATCGAACCGCATCGCATCCGCGGTCGCATCGATCGTCGCGGTGAACGTCTGGTCCGCGGTCACCGCGGTCATCGCCCCGGTCACGGGCTGCGCGCTGTCGCTCTGGTCGAACGCGGGAACGGTGAGCAAGCCGGTGATCACGCCGCCGACGTAGCGCAGGACGACGACGACATCGGTCGAGTCGATCTGAACCGGCGGAGCGGGCGTGATCGCACCGAACATCGTGTACGGGATCTCGAGCGGCCCGATCGTGGTGGCGGCGAGCGGAGCATCGGTGGCGCTCAGCGTGTACTCGGTCCACGCGCCCACCGCATAGATCTGGAACGATTCGCCCGCGGCGATCGCGGAGGGCGGTGTGATCGTGACGTCGAACGACGCGTCGGGCGGTGGCGGCTGCGGCGAAGGATGGCCGTAATAGAACTCGCCGATGATCGCGTGGTCGTCGTTATCCGGCAGCTCGATGAAGTGGGTGTAAGGCGTCGGGACGTCGGGCAGCGTGAGCTCGATCATCGGCGCGCTGCCGGAGACCGCTGCCGACCAGCCGGAGAAGCTCGTCGCCGGCGTGGCCGGGAACGTATCGAGCGTCGTCGGATCGGCAGCGTCGCGCACGAACCACGACGCGGTCTCGGCGCTCAGGTCGAGCGGCTGCATCACGAGCGATCCTCCGTCGAAGATGCCGACGACTTGCAGCGTGCGGGTGGAGCCGCCGCCGGTGGTCTCGTCGATCCCGAGCACCTGCGCGCACCCCCCGCTCGCGAGCACGACCGCTAGGCCGCAGCTCGTCGCTCGACAACGCGCCATGATCGCCATCGTACACCAGCCGGCGCCGCGTTCTCGCGGCTGGCAATCGGTGCGCTCGCAGAGGTACAATGAGAAACCGTGGGACGCCTCGTCTGGTTGTGCGCGCTCGTTGCCGCCTGCTCGGGCAATACCGCACCGCCGAATGGTCACCCCGATAGCGGAATGCCGCCGGTCGGTTGCGGCGACGGCGTCAAGAGCAGCACCGAAGCGTGCGACGGCAGCGATCTCGGTGGCGCGACCTGCGATACCGCGATCGCGCCGGGCTGGATCGGCACGCTCGCGTGCAGCTCGACTTGCACGTTCGATGTCGCCGCCTGCAACACGCCGGCGACGACGTTCACCACGAACTATGGCGACAGCGCGAATTGGGGCGCGTTCGACGCGACGACCGTCGATCCGAACGCGAAGGGCTTCAACTCGAGTGTGTTCGACGGTCGCTACCTGTACTTCGTCGCGGGCGCCACTACGATCATCACGCGCTACGACACGCAAGGCGACTTCGCGACCGCCGCGTCGTGGAGCGTCTACGACCTCTCGGCGCTAGGACCGACGGTGGCGAACTTCCAGGGCGGCGCGTTCGACGGGCGCTACGTCTACCTCGTGCCGTACGATGGCGGTACGTCGGGGCTGGTCGTGCGGTTCGACCCGCAGAACCCGAACGGGTTCGCGAACCCCGACTCGTGGACGACGTTCGATGTCACGACTATCAACCCAGCCGCCCACGGCTACGTTCGCGCGGCGTTCGACGGTCGCTACATCTACTTCTCGCCGTACTACAACGGCACCGCCTATCACGGCGTGACCGCGCGGTTCGATACGCAGAACGCGGCGGGCTTCGTGTCGGCGGCGTCGTGGGAGGCGCTCGATCTGACGACGATCATCCCCGGTGCTGCGGGCTTCCTCGGCGCGGTGTTCGATGGACGCTACGTCTACTACGTGCCGTACTACAACGGCACCGCGTACGACGGCCTGATGGTGCGGTTCGACACCGAAGCATCAGCCGGGTTCTCCGATCCTTCATCGTGGGTATCGTTCTCGACCGAGACCGTGTTCGGCCACGACCTGAGCTACTACGGCGGCATCTTCGACGGGCGTTACCTCTATTTCCCGCAGCACTACGACGGCACGATCCCGATGTACGGCTCGTATATCGTCCGCTACGACACCCAAGCAGCGTTCACCTCGACCGCGTCGTGGACGCAGTACGCTCCGGCGGGTCCGCTGGGCTACACGGGCGCGACCTACGACGGCCGGTTCATCTACTTCTCGGGTTACTACACCGGCACCGCGTACAGCGGCGTCAGCGTCCGCTATGACACGACCGCCGCCTTCACGGCCGCGGGCTCGTGGTCGTCGTTCGACGCGACGGCGGTCAACGCGGGCGCGGCGGGCTTCAACGGCGCCGCATGCGACGGCAAGTACGTCTACATGGTGCCGGACTCGAACGGTGCCGCGCAGGGCATCGTCGTCCGGTTCGACGCGAAGTCGGCTTCGTGGTTGCCGCGGCAGTGGAACGGCAACTTCGACTGAGTCGCCCAGATCGCGTCGCGGCCGAAACTATCCGTTGAACTGCGGCGACTTTGCGATAGAACCGGCGCCATGAATCGGCTCGCGCTCTCGGTCGCGCTGTTCGGCGTCATCGCTTGCGGCAGAGCAGGTCGCAACGGCGCGGGTGCGGACGGTGGTGGCGGTGGTGGTGGTGGTGGTGGTGGAGACGGCGGAGGTCATCTCGACGGCGGTGGCGATCATCTCGACGGCGGCGGCGATCACCTCGACGGCGGTGGCGATCACCTCGACGGTGGCACGACGACGGGCATCATCACCGGTGGGCCCTGTAGCTCCGGTAGCCCGGGCGCGACCGCGTATCGCGTGACCTGGGCCGACGGAGGCGGCACGGCGTACGTGATGTACGACGTCAACGGCTTGCCCGACCACTCGCGCGATCACACCGACGCCTACGGTTACGAGATCGGGTTCACCCCGTCGTTCGTCGATCCGTTTCTCGGCGCGGGCGGCGTCGCGCTCGACGATGACGACTTCATCGACATCGAGCTGTCGACCGTCGGCGTTAGCGCGATCGCGTCGGCGACGCTGTCGATTTTCGGGCGCAGCTACAACGTCGATACGTCCGGTAGCTTCAACTGGCAGACGTTCGTCGACACCGGCTCGGCGCCGACCGATCTCGTCAGCAACGTCGCGCCGTATGCCTGGTACTCGGCCGACATGACCTCCGCGCTCGCTCCGGGCGACGACGGCGCGCTGATCCGGATCAAAGCCGGCCCATCGTCG